>JAISJQ010000069.1 GCA_031261445.1 Oscillospiraceae bacterium
CAGTCGCCCCATCCTGTATCAGGACTGGAGGTGATACTTATGGCAGAATTGGTTATGCTCTACCTGATCCTCGTGATTACGGCAGTCATCATCAAGCACTTCGATAAGAAATAAACCGCTCTCCCTCCAAAGGTAGCGGTTTATTTCTTAAACTAGCAAACCTGGCTGGGTGAACCGTATAGCTCAACCCGACTGTGCCTATATTATATGCTTTTTTTCGGCGTTTGTCAAGCCCTGAACAAACTTCTCCGCAACAATCCACTGCATTGGAGTCCTCATGCAATCACTTTTCCATATCCAGCGGCGTCCGGATCGCTCCGCGCTCTCCAGCATTGGTTTGGTGCTGGGTGCGCTGGCGCTGGCGATCGTCGCGGGCGGGGTGTTCATCCTGCTGATGGGGCAAAACCCGCTGGAGGTCTACGCCCAAATTGTGCGCGGGGCTTTTGTGGGCTCGGTGCGCAATCCCCTGTCGGCCATCCAATCCACGGTGATCATCTTCGTGCCGTTGCTAACGGTCTCGCTGGGGCTGTCGTTGGCGTTCAAGATGCGCTTTTGGAACATCGGCGGCGAGGGGCAGATGCTCTGCGGGGCCATCTTCGCCACCTATTTTGCGCTTTATCACAGCGATTGGCCGCAGGGTGTGTTGCTGGTGGTGATGTTCCTCGCTGGGGTGCTCGGCGGCGGACTCTACGGCCTCATCCCCGCGCTGTTTAAGATTAAGTGGGGCGTGAACGAAACGCTCTTCACGCTGATGATGAACTACATCGCACTGTACACCATTGAATACCTCCAAGGCGGCCCGTGGCAACGCACGCCGGGCTTCGCGAGCATCGGCAGCTTTGACGAAAACGTGGCACTGCCCAAAGTGGGCGGCGTGCATGTGGGCTGGATTTTGGCACTGGCGCTCATGGCGGTGCTGGCGGTGTATATGCGCCGCAGCAAGCAGGGCTATGAAGTGAGCGTGGTGGGCGAGAGCCAGGCGACCGCCAAATACGCGGGGATGAATGTGAAGTGGGTCATCCTGCGCACGATGTTCCTGAGCGGCGCAATCTGCGGCGTGGCGGGCATGGTGCAAATCGCGGGGTCGGACTTCACGCTCTCCACGGGACTGACGGGCAACGTGGGCTTTTCGGGCATCACGGTGGCGTGGCTGGCACAGCTCAATCCGCTGGGCATCGGCGTCATCTCCGCGCTGTTTTCCATCTTAGAAAAAGGCGGCCGCACCATCCCCATCAACGTCATGAGCGCGGACGCGTCGGACGTGCTACAGGGCATCCTGCTCTTTGTGTTTTTGGGCGCGGAGTTCTTCCGCCGCTATAAAATCACCTTCACCCCACCCAAAAAGACGCGCAAAGAAGAGGAGGCGGCGTAATGGACATGTTTCTTAAGTTTTTAACCGCCGCGATTGTCTCCGCCACGCCCCTGCTCTTTGCTACGCTGGGGGAAATCATCAGCGAACGCGCAGGTTGCCTGAATCTGGGCGTGGAGGGCATGATGTGGATGGGCGCGTTCGCCGGATTTTACGCCGGTCTGCGCACGGGGTCGGTCGTGCTGAGTCTCGTGGCGGCGTTCGGCGTGGCGGCTCTCTGCGCGGCGATCTACGCCTTCCTGACCATCAGCCTGCGTGCCAACCAAAACGTCACGGGGCTGACGCTCACCACCTTTGGCATCGGCCTTTCTCTGGTGCTGGGCAACGCCATGACCCAAGCCAACGGCGGCACGCCCAGTCTGCCCACGGCGTTTACGGATAAGCTGGCGGCACTCTCCCATCTGCTACCCGCCGGGGCGGCAGCACAGCAGTCGTCCATCGTGCAGTTCCTGCTGTCGTTTTACCCGCTGACGCTCGCGGCGATTGTGCTGTGCATCGCCGCCGCCGTTTTCTATAAAAAAACGCGGACAGGTTTGGCCATCCGTGCCACGGGAGAGAACCCCGCCGCCGCGGACGCCGCTGGCGTGAACGTGAGCGTGAGCAAATATTTGAGCGTGATTTTGGGCGGCGGCATCTGCGGCGTGGGCGGCGCGTTCATGTCGCTCATCGTGGCCAATGGCCTGTGGAATCCCTCCGGCATCGTGGGCGGCGTGGGCTGGATTGCGGTGGCGTTGGTGATTTTTGTGCGCTGGAAACCCCTGCTGGCCGTCGGCGGCGCACTGGTGTTCGGCGCGTTCCAGACCATGCGCTACTTCATCCCCAACGCGGTGCTGGCCCTGCCCGTGGCGTTTTATCAGATGCTCCCCTTCCTGTTGACCCTCGTGGTGCTGGTGGCCACCAGCGTGCGCAAAAAGAGCCAAACGGGCGAACCGGGCGCCATTGGCGTGAACTATTTCCGCGAGGAACGGTAACAGAGGGCAGATTTTGCATGAAAAGCCGCCCACGTTTGAGGGCGGCTGGGGTGTTTTTTTGCACTTCATGCTACGCTTGTTTGTTGCAGGCGCAAGCGTCTCTCTGCCCAACGCCTTTGCAATTCGCTGAGTGTTTCTTGCACGTGCTCTGGTGACGTCGCATGGCTTAGTCTGACTCTCAACCCTTCGACAGCATCGGAATAAGGAATCCGATCGTCAAATAGGGTTTCGTCTTCGTCAGGATAACGAATCTGTGATAGTAAATACTTATCCATTCTCTATTCCTCCTTACTGTAAGTATAGCCAAATTCTTCGGCATTGTCAACAAGCCACGTGTGCACTGATTCCGCCATGATGTCGAAAATGCGCGAATCTCGTTTTTCTTCAGATAAATCGTGCCCATCTGCAGAAATTTCTTCCTGTAATGCATATGCCGCACCCGGATACCTTGCCTCTGGCACTTCATTTTGTAAAATGTTTCCTAGGCTTTCGGCCACATCGCTGGCGCGTCTACGAAGGACAAACACTGTTCCATCGGGCAAACTGGCACGCATTTCGGATGCGCCACTTAGAGCAAAGGATTGCACATCAGAAACAGTGAACCCGCGTCCGCTCGGATGATTATGCGTAAACACATTTCCTACAAATAATGCCAAATCACGCATCGGTGTCCGCACCAAACTCCCAGACCCTACATACTGTTTCACAATCTTCCCATCTGCAGAAACGATTGTCCCGACCTCATACTCTAGCGTTCTGCTTTCGGATTCGATGAAGGAAATAGTATCCAGTTGGCTCACAATTTGTAAAGGCTTTATCATGGACATAAGTGTACCACTTTTTCTGTCAGCTGTCAAGTCCGCTACGTCACGAAAATGCGCATCAACGGATTTACTCGCTGCCGACAGTGTTGGCTGGAGCGGATGATGGGCAAAAGCCGCCCTCGTTTGAAGGCGGCTGGGGTGTTTTTTGTTTATTCAATCGTCTTCGACAGGATGTGCGAGCCACAGAGCGAAGCTCCTTCGGGCTGCTTGCGGAGCTGCTGATGTCAATCGAACGCCAAAGGCATTATCAGTGACCTCGTCACTTTCTTCATACCAATCATCGTTTTCGAGCCAGTAAAGGCGCTCTTCCACAGAGCGGGTTAACTTTTTCATGATTCATCAGCTCCCTTCTTCTTTGCCATTGTAACACATTTTTCAATGAAAGTCAAGACGACTTGGCCGCAATCCACGGAAATTCATTTCCAGATTAGCAGAGGAAAACTTATGTTTTTTGGTATTTGTTGGGGCGAGCTTTGCTCGCCCCTACAAATCCGCTGTCAAAATCTACGCGTTTCCTTGAAATCAGCGGGCGAGCGCAGCTCGCCCCTACACAAAATTGATTTTCGTGGCCGCATCGCCACGAAAATCGTGCAAAAACAAAAAAAATGCGCCTTTGCGCATCAATGAATTCACTCGCCGCCGACCATGTCGGCTGGAGCGGATGACGGGGCTCGAACCCGCTACCTCCACCTTGGCAAGGTGGCGCTCTACCAGATGAGCTACATCCGCATTTGCACGGCAAGTCCTAGCGATCAACACACTTTCGTGTGAAGCAATCCCGAGAATGGATAGGCTGCTAGGAAGTCGCCGATGGTGCCTCCGGTCGGAATCGAACCAACGACACGTGGATTTTCAGTCCACTGCTCTACCAACTGAGCTACAGAGGCCTATGAGGGATGAGGATTGAGGAGGGAGGAATGAGGGGAGGCCGAAACGCTTTGCGCAGTCTAACTGTACGCCTCGGTTATCCTCTTAATGCTTGTATCCGCAAACCTGATGCCTCTCATGGCGACCCAGAACGGGCTCGAACCGTCGACCTCCAGCGTGACAGGCTGGCGCTCTAACCAACTGAGCTACTGGGCCACATGCGCCGCGCTCTATCGCGACAGCTTGAATATTATACCACAAGCGGGCACACTTGTCAAGCACTTTTTCGGAAAATGTTCGCATTGTAAATTGTTCATTGAAATGGGCTTGACACGGCGGCGAAAATCTGCTATACTTTGCGGGTTGCGGACTGTCCCCGTGCGTCCAGCGACAAAATATGCGTTGTTCCTCTGGCGGCAAGTGCGCGTTTAAGAACGGCGGCGAACAATTAGGAGTACCCCCATGGCTGATGAAGAAAAAGTTGTGACGGAAGAAGTCACCGAAACCCCGGCGGAAGAAGTCGCCCCCGAAGCGGCGGAAGAGACTGCGGAAATCGCAGAAGAGACGCTCGAAGAAGTCGCCGAAAAGCCGACCGAAGTCGCGCCTGTGGCGGAAGTCAAGCCCGCTTATGTGGATCCCCTCCTGCTCATCGCGCAGGACAGCCTCAAGGCCGAGCCGCCCAAGTTCGACATCGGCTCTACCGTGAAAGTGCATGTGAAAATCCGCGAGGGCGAGCGCCAACGCATTCAGGTTTTTGAGGGCATCGTCATCGCCCGCAACGGCAGTGGCATCAGCGAGACTTTCACCGTGCGCCGCCTGAGCTATGGCGTGGGCGTGGAGCGCGTGTTCCCCGTGCATTCCCCCAACGTGGACAAAGTGGAGACCGTGCGCTATGGCCGTGTGCGTCGCGCCAAACTCTACTATCTGCGTGACCGCGTGGGCAAGGCCGCCAAAGTGCGCGAGCAACTGCGTAAATAAACATCTTTCAGGAGATAGGGCAACGCGCCCTATCTCCTGATGCCTATGGATGGGAGGCCGGCATGGCTCTATCGCCAGAAAATGCGCCGCAGGGCGAAGCCCCCAGTGCGCCCGTCGCCGCCGAAAAGTTTTCCCCGCGCCGCGCGATTCTGCGCGGACTGTATGATTTAACGTCCGTCACGGTCTCGGCCGTGGTGGTTGTTTTGTTGGTTTTTGTGTTTGGCTTTCGCATGGTGGGCGTGGAGCAACGCTCCATGCATCCCACCCTTGAGCCCGACCAGAGCCTGATTGTCACGGCGTTTGCGCACAACATCAAGCAGCACGACATCGTGATTATCACCAAGCCAGAGGAAAAAGATCCGCTGGTCAAGCGCGTCATTGCGCTGGGCGGACAGACCATCCGCATCGATTTTACCGCCGGCGATGTTTGGGTGGACGGTGTGCTACAGGATGAGCCGTTTATTGCGGAAAAAACGCACAGAATTGAAAACTTGCCGCCACTGAATATCTCGTCCTATCCCGACCACGATGTGGGCGAACTGCGTGTCCCCGAAGACAGCGTTTTTGTCATGGGCGACAACCGCAACGACAGCCGCGACAGTCGCGACGCGCGGATTGGTTGCGTGCGGCAGGAATACCTGCTGGGCAAGGTGCTCTTTCGCATCAAACCCTGGGGCGTGTGGAACATCTACGACAACCTGCCGGAAAAGCAAAAATGAGTGCTGACAACAAGCAAATACAGTGGTTTCCGGGGCACATGGCCAAAACGCGCCGCCTGATTCGGGAGAACTTGAAGCTGTGCGACGCGGCGATTGAGATTGTGGATGCCCGCGTCACGCGCAGTGGTCGCAACCCAGAGATTGAAAAGCTTTTGGCGGGGACACCCCGCATTTTGCTACTGAATAAGTGTGATTTGGCGGACGCCGAGGCAACGGCGCGGCGCGTTTTGTCGCTCCGCCGTGCCGGAACGCCCACCCTTGCGGTGGATTGCCGCAGTGGGCGGGGCTTAAGCGCGCTGGACGCGCTGGTGCGCTCGGTGTGCGCCCAGACCATCGCCCGCAACGATGCCAAAGGCATGACGGGGCGTGCGCTGCGCCTGATGGTGGTGGGCATCCCCAACTGCGGCAAGTCCTCGTTCATCAACCGCATGGCCGGGCGCGTCAAGGCCGAGGCCGCCGACAGACCCGGCGTGACGCGGCGCACCAACTGGTTTCGCACGGAAAGCGGGCTGGAGCTACTGGACACCCCGGGCGTGCTCTGGCCAAAATTTGACGACCCCACGGTGGGTCTGCGCTTGGCGTTCATCGGCTCAATCAAGGACGAGATTTTGGATTTGGAAGAGCTGGCCTGCGCCTTTTTGCGCGTGCTGCGGATGCAGTACCCCGATCGACTGGCGGAACGCTACAAGGTTGACGCGGCGCAGATCACGGCGGCGTCCGATGCGCTGTGCCCCCCCGGCGTGACGACGGAAAACAATCCGGCCGCCGATTTCGCCCTGCTGGAGGCCATCGCGCAGGCGCGGGGCTTCCTCCAACGCGGCGGCGCGGTCGACACCCTGCGAGCCGCCAAAACCCTGCTGGACGAATACCGCGGCGGGCTTTTGGGGCGCATTTCGCTGGACTAGAAAATGTCTACCGTCCGAACGTCCACATGCCGTTCGGCTGTATTTTTTGTATCACATCGCCCACGCGCACGGTCAACGGGTGGGACGCGATGTTGTGCACCGTCAACGCGCCGTCCGCCACGGTGTAGCGGATGCCCCACGCCTCCAGCGTCACCGTGCCCTGCGGGAGCTGGGGCGCGAGCGCGATGTCGGCATCCACAGCGGCACGAACGCCCAAATAGTCGTGGATCAGCACGTCCGCAAACACGCAGGGGTACTCGTAATACCGCGCCGCGCCGTGCCAATTTTTGTCGTCCTGATAGTAGACGTAGTTCATGTCGTAACGCTCGCCCATCTGGTAGTGGTCGGCTTGCGCTTGCCGCGCCACCTGCAGTAGCTGCGCTTTGATGCGCTCGTGTTGCCCGATGTGTGCGCGATATTTCGCGTCGTGGCACCAATAGCGCCCCGCCGCGCACAGATCATACGGGCCGCCCGTGCCCAGCTCACTTTCACTGTAATCTTCAATTTTCGCCGCCACAAAGCTAGGGAATTTCTGGAAGATGTTGTCATGCTGGGCGATCGTGTCGTTGATCTGCGCGTCGCGCTCTGGCGGATTGAAGCCAAAGAGCACGGGCAGCGCGTTGGCCAGCAGGTGCACATGGTCGTGCACACGCCCCTGCCGGTCGATCCAGTCCACATAGCGCTGGGTCTTTGGATGCCAAAAGCCGCGCGGCACATCGCGCACATACGCCTCGCGCAGTCGCGCGGCCAGTGCACGATAATCTTCGCCCTCTTGCCCCGCGCACGCGCACAGTTCCGCCAAGCGATCGAGCGCCTGGGCGGCAAACGCCTGTGCCTGCGCCACCGCGCCGTCCTTCATGACCTGGTCTTCGTAGTAGACCTGCGAATCGATCAGGTCGTTTGGTTGCAGGAAGGACGCGATATACGCCGCGCTTTTTTCGAGTGTCGGCAGGCAACGCGCCAAAAAATCCGCGTCCTTCGTGGCGCAGTAGTAGCCGTAGACTTCCTCGATGAGCTCGATGTTGCCCGTCAGGCGGAACATGACCGCTTTTTCGCGGTGGTCGCGGCTGCGGCGGGTGACGAGGTATTCGCGCTTGCCCCGTGGCTGCACGGAGCACACGGAGCGATACAGCCCCTTGGGGTCGGTCTCCATCACGCGCAATTGCAGCGCAATCATGCGGCGCACCACCGCCAAATCCAGCGCGGATCGCATGGCCAGCCGCCCGCGAATGTGGAATTCGTGATCCACACAAGGGTATGTGCCGCCGTAAAACTGGGTGTCGAGCGTGGAGAGCACGTAGCCCTCGCGCAGCTTAATGCGCCGTCGCATCACCGTGCGCTCGGCCACTTGGGGCAGCAGGCAGTGCCAATAAAAGTGCGCCAGCGTCTCGGCCAACTCATCGCCGTCGGGGAAGCCAAAGTGGAATTTCTGCCCGAAAAAGTCGCAGTGCGGCACGCCCACAAAGTTGCGCGTGAGCACGGGCGCATCGAACGTGATTTTTTGCTCGCGCACCGTGTAGCCGCCCTGCGTTGTGTGCATCTGTGCGCTGTCCGCCTGCAAAACCCACAGGATTTTCTCGCCGCGCATCTTCGGCGGTTGCCCGATGGGCGGCAGGACATAGGGCTGAGAGCCCTGCTCGATGTAGGCATAGAGCCGCGCGTCTGTGGGTACAGTCATCATGGACGTAGCCTCCGTTTGTGCTGGATTTTGGCAAAACAAACGCGCCCGAACGCCATGATGCGCAGAATCGCGCGATAGAGCCCATCGTGGGGCGGCTTGATGGGGATGATTAGGCGTTTTTCAGGCAGTGTCTCCGTGACAAAACGCTGACCGTCCTTGTCCACAAAACGCAGCCAAACGCCCGGCTCGGACTTGTCCCCCGGCGTGGCCAACGCTGTGCCAATTTCTTCCAGCAGCGTGCCGGGCAGGGTGAAGGTGGCATAGTGCACCGTGCCCTCTCCGCCACCCATTGACCACTCCGCACTCGTCCCGTCCACAATGCTGATGCGCTCGGTGATGTCCTCCAGTGTGTCACCCAGCAGGTCGCCAGCCAGCACGCGCACACCCGGCACAAAGAACTCGGTGAACAGCACCAATGCGTCATAGTGCCCAAAAATCCCCACGTCTTGGCACAGATCCAACAGATCCCACGTGACTTTCGCGTGGGGTGTCCAGTAGCCGCGCTCTGGGGTCACGCGCCCCAGCGTGGCGATGCTCAGTGCGCCGTTCGGGTGCTGACTGGCCACCACATAGGGCATCGCTTCACCGTTTGCCGTTGTCACGGTGGGTCTCGACACGTTCCGCGCCAGCACCCTTGGTGCACTCTGCATCACAAAGTCTTCTTTATAGAACGGCTCCCAAATTTCGTCTTTCTTGAACGCCCAGCGATCTTGGTTGCGCTCTTCTGATGGCAGACACCAACCGCCCTGATTGACTGGAAACGCAGGAGCTTTTTGTAGCCAGCGCAGGGCGCGGGCGACTTCATCGAGTTGGTGTCGCGCCGGGCGCGTGGGCGGGAACGCGCCCGTGCCGCCAAAGGGCATGTTGGGCGCGGCGGTGTCGGGCAACGTGCCAATGTCGTAGCGCATCACGCCCGCCGCCAGCCCCAGCGCCGCGCAGAGATACAGCTCGTCTTCGGCGTTGATGAGGCCGCTGGTGGCCGTGGGGTAGCGCAACAGCGCCGCCACGCGCGAGAGCGTGGTGGGGATGCTCAGCGGGAACGCCACGTCGTAGGTACGTAGCACGTCGGAATAGCTCAGCCGCCAACGCTGCGCAGTCAGGGGCAACCCGCCCTCTTGCCCGTTTCGGCGAGTGTTGCGTGGGTGGCGGCAGTAGGCGTTTTCCATAATGAGCGCGGGGTAGATTTCGTCGCGCAGCGCGTAGAGCTCTCGCTTATGTTTGTCCGAGAGGTCATACGCGCCCCAGTCGATTTTCCAATAGGACACGCCCGCGTCCCGCGCCCATTCTAGGCGGATGCGCCAGTAGTCCGCGAAGGGCAAGTCGCGCCCGACCACGTCTGCCCCGTAGCCCACCTGTGGGCAGATCCACACGCCCAGTCCGCGCCAGCCCAGTGCCTTCACCTTCTGCACGAGTGTCGTCAGCCGCGCGGCGGGGGTCTCGCCATAGCCGGGGAATTTCTCTTCGCTCAGCTGGCAGGAGCTCAAATAGGGCCGCAACCACACGCTCTCTGGGCGACCCAAAGACGGCAGGACATCCCAGCCGTCGTCGAGCAGTAAGTACATGTGCCCGCGCACGCTGGGGTAGCTGGTGACGGCAAAGCCGCCCGCGCCAAAGAGCAGTTCATCGCAGAGCATGTCGCGCGGCGTCCAGTCCTCGCGCCCCAAATTCGGTGCGCTAAAGTCCATCCACTGCCAGGTGCAGCAATAGTTTGGCATGTTCTCCTCCTGCTGGGCTCGCCCCTATGAGTGCATTGCCCGCGCCGTCTGTTCTTTCTCGCGCCGCGCTGTGATGCGGGCGCACAGTGCTTTGGCATCGTCCGTGGTGACTTTCGGCAGCTCGCCCAAATAGATATAGTCCGGCGCAAAGCCCTCTGCCGACACGCCCGTATAGTGCGCACGTAGCAAATTATACAGCCGCCGCCCCTCGCGGATTACGGCCTCTTCGGCGATGGAAAATCCATTCGCACACAGCCACGCGCGTAGCTCTTCCGCGCGGCTCATGGGTTGCAAGATCAGCTGCTTTTGTGGATTTTTTAGCCACTGTGCCCGCGACAATATCCGCACCATCAGCGTGCCGCCCATCCCCAAGAGCAAGATGTCGTCCGCCTCGTGCGCGGCCACGGCATCCAGACCGTCCGATTGCCGCAGCGTGACGCGCTCGGTCAGGCCGTAGTGCGCCAGCGTCTGCGCGGCGTTTTGCAGCGGCTTTTCCGCGATGTCGCAGGCCAGCAAGTGCGAATTCTCGCCCCGCGCCGCCAAATAGGCGCACAAATGGGCGTGATCCGTGCCGATGTCCGCCACAGGTACACCAAAACGCACCCAATCTGCGGCGCATTGCAAACGAGGCGCTAGTTGCGGCGTGACGAGTGCGGGGGTTCTTACGCGGCGGCCAAAAAAGTGTTGATGTCCTCCACCAGCTTGTCGGCATCCACGCCATGGACGGCGCAGGCCTGCGCAACGGTCTCGCCACGCGAGGCGGGACAGCCCAAACAGTGCATCCCCATGTTGAGGAAGAACGGCGCGGTGGCGCGGTTGGCATCAAGGATGTCGCCGATGACAGAATCTTTAGAAATACTGGACAAAATTGCCTCCTAGCAACTCGATATGCCCATAGTATACCACAATGCACGGTTTTTTTCAACGGGTTTGTTGCGTTATTATGTAGGGGCGGATATCATCCGCCCGTTGTTTATTATGGCGTTATCTTCACCAGCGGGCGACCGGGACGGTCGCCCCTACCTCCAATTGTTCATAGCGCATCCGCGTTTGACAATCGGACGCAGGTGTGTTATAATACCCCCTTCATTTCGAGGAGGCGAAAAGCTGTGCCCACACAAATCATCACCGAAACCGAACAACTAGCCAAACTACGCGACAACAAAGTGATCGGCGACCTGACGCTGGAAGAATCCAAACTGATTTTTCGCGGCACGGGCAACATTTTGTTCTGCGATTCACTCGACAGCCGCATCGCCCTCTCGCGCTCCCGCATTGAATTTCATGGCGACAATTCGCTCGTTTTCCTCAGCGGCAACTGGCGCAATTACATGTTGGGCGTTACGCTGTATAACGATTCTGTGCTGTTTTTTGGCGCAAACAGCTACTTCAACGGCAATTTCTACATGACCGTGGGCGAACGCCAGCACACCATCTTCGGCGGCGACTCCATGTTCTCGTGGGGTTGCAGTGCGCAAAATTCTGACGGGCACTTGGTCTACGACTGCGCCACGCGTGCCCGCGCCAATCCCGGCAAGAGCATTGTGGTGGGCGACCACGTTTGGCTGGGGCAGGGCGTGACGCTACTGAAGGGCACGCGTTTGGGCTCGGGCAGCATCGTCGGTGCGCACAGCACTGTGGCGGGGAAAACCGTGCCCTCCAACACCGCTTGGAGTGGCAATCCGGCGCGGCAAAAGAGCAGCGGCGTGTTCTTCCACCCCAGTTGCGTGTATGGCTACGAGGCCGACGACACTGAAGACGCCGCTGTCTGTGATGCGGACGAGGCCGCCGAATTCATTTTTGCGCAGACAGCCGGCGAAACGCAGGACATCGACGCCCTGCTGGCGGACATCAACGCCCTGCCCACCGCAGACGAGCGCCTGAAATATCTACAAAGCTTTGCCGCCCAAGACGCACGGAATCGCTTTTTCATCCCGCCGCAGGGGAGCTGAACATCATCCATTCACCAAAACGCGCGGAGCAGAGCTTCGCTGTGCAGACGCCCACGGAATTGCTGGTGTTTTTGCGGAAAACCCTGCCGCAGCTCTCGCGCAACAGCGTGAAGGCCTTGCTTAAAAACGGTCAAGTGCAGGTGGATCGCGTCCCCGTCACGCAGTTCAACCACCCGTTGGCCGCTGGGCAGAGCGTCTGCATCCAAGCGCGTGGAGCGAGCGGAATGCCGCAAGACAAGCTGTCGATCCTCTATGAAGACGAGGCGTTGATCGTCATCGATAAACCCGCCGGGCTGCTCTCGATTGCATCAGACAACGAGCGCGTGCGCACGGCGTATCGACAAGTGACCGCGCATGTGGGCGGGCACATTTTCGTGGTGCATCGGCTGGATCGCGAGACCTCTGGCGTGTTGCTTTTTGCCAAGAATGCCGAAATCAAGCACGCCCTGCAGGCGAATTGGGCGAATCTGGTCACAGAGCGCGGCTACCGTGCGCTGGTGGAGGGCACGCCCAATCCGCCAGCGGACACCATCCGCACGTTTCTGCGGGAGACCAAAACGCACCTGGTCTATTCCGCCCCCAGCGGGCAGGAGGCCATCACCGAATACCGCGTGTGTGGTCCGTCGCCGCACGGCGCACGGTTGGAACTGCGCCTGCACACGGGGCGCAAAAACCAAATCCGCGTGCACATGAGCGAGCTGGGTCACCCCGTGGTCGGCGACAAAAAATACGGTGCGGCGACCGACCCTCTGAGCCGGCTGGCTCTGCACGCCCACGCGCTGGCGCTCACCCACCCCCTGACGGGCGAGCGCTTGCGCTTCGCGGCGGAAACGCCGTTCTAGGCAATGGACAATGGACAAAGAACAATTGGTTGGTGATCAGTCACCCGCTGGAAAAATGTAGTGTTTGTGGAGGTCAGCGGGCGGCAGGTTGCCGCCCCTACGGGTGGATAGCGATTTAATCAGTTGTATCCTTAAAAATCCTTGTCTCTGCCATCGACTGCGGGTAGCAAGTCCGTCACCGCTACGCCCAACACTTGCGCTAAGCCGAACAGCTCAATATCGGTGACGGTGCGGGTATACTTCTCAATGCGCGACACAGAACCCCGACAAATGTAGATGGCCAGCACTTCTAGCTTTGCCGAAAGCGTCTGTTGGCTCATGCGGCGCAGACGGCGGTATTTGCGCACACGCTCACCCACAAGGTTCTGCCGCGTGTCCTCAATGATGCGTGCCATAAAAAACTTCTCCAAATGTCTTGACATAGGACAAGATTTATGATACACTATGTTTCGACAAAATTTGTCCTATGGTAGGACAAAACAAAAAAATGGAGGAAATCAAATGTTCTGTCCAAAATGCGGAAAAGAAATCGACGACGCGGCGGTCGTGTGCATCCACTGTGGCGTTGCCACACAAAATGCCGGGGCGCAACAACAAGCGCAAGTCCAGCCCCAGATTGTCATCAACAACGCAAACACCAACACCAACGTTGCGGGCGGCGTTCCGGGGCTGCAAGCCAAAAACAAGTGGGTTGCATGGGTTCTTTGCCTCTTCTTGGGGGGCTTGGGCGCACACAAATTCTACATGGGCAAAATCGGTGTGGGGGTTCTGTATCTCTTCACCGGCGGTCTGTTCGGCATCGGTTGGCTCATCGATACCATCACGCTCCTGTTCAAACCCAATCCGTTCTACGTTGCATGATGAGCGCACGCGCGGAATAAAATCACAACAAGCAAAGCGACAAAGGTACATACCTTGGTCGCTTTGCTATTCTTTGGGTATTGCTCGCCACTATAAATGGACATAATTCAGCGGTTATTTTAGATTATTGATGTTCGATTTCTGGAACTAGGCGTTATTGTCTTCTGTAAAGGTTTTGATGCAGAATCTAACGTCTAAAATCTAACATCTAATATCTAGATCATACCGTCCAATCCTCACACCCCAGACGTTTCCCCAGCTGCTTAAGCTGTGCGCTTCGCGCATCGTAGTCCGGCAAAACGGCCTTGACGAGCGCGTAAAACTGCGCGGAATGGTTCATCTGCTGCATGTGCGCCAGCTCGTGCACCACCACCGCGTCGATGACATCGTCCGCCGCCATGCACAGCCGCCACGAAAAGTTGAGGTTGTAATGCGCCGAGGCGTTTTGCCCATGTCGGCAACAGCTACCCCAACGGGTTTTGGCCTCGTTGACTTTGACGGCGTTGGGCATCGTGCCCATGATGCTGGCAAAGTGCGCAACGCGCCCGGTTAAGTAGTTTTTGGCGCAGAGTTTGTAGAGCGCAATCACGTTGTGTTTGAGGGTTTCCGCATCCAGTGACGGCGGGAGGTGAAACCCGTCCTCGTCGCGCCACATGCGACTGCTGTCGCTGTCGCCGCGCAGGGGGATTTCCGCGCCGCGCCAGAGTAGCAACGCGCCATAATCCACGGTGAACGCCTGTTTTTGCGCGGCTTTTTCTTGCATCGCCGCACTTTTTTCGCGCACCCACTCTTCTTTCGCGGCGACAAACTGGTCAATCTGCGCCTGCGAGAGCTGCAACGGCACACGCACCTCCACCCGACCGTCTGGCCGGATGTATATCCCCATCGTCTTGCGCCGCTGGCGAACGAGCGTGTATTGCATAGTGCACTCCGTTTGCGTTTGCGAGAATTATAGCACAAAATCGTCTCACGGCACACTTGACAAATGTGCGCAAATAGCGTATAATAATGCACAGAGGGGCGGACGGAACGGTACTCCCATCTTCAAGAGTTACGGAAATAGCCGCTACCATTGGAGTGGGGAGCGGCTATTTCCTTTTATTGGTGAACGTAGCGTAGGGCAACGTGGTTATCCAGATGATCAGATAGATCATTGCCAGTATCTCCATAAGTATCACCTCCTTCGGACGAAGATGAGGTGATGGGAAAACTGCTCATGAACACGCCGTTTGACAGGCACATTCTCGCCCGCTCGACTGTACAAACATATTTTAACACAAACGGACAAATTATGCAAGAGGCAAATTTGCAAACCCGCGCCAATTCTGTTATACTATGCGCAAGAAAACCCTGCGCATAAAGGACGCGTCAACATGCTCAACACTGGCGACATTTTAGAGACCATCCACATGATTCAGGACGAGAATCTGGACATCCGCACCATCACCATGGGCATTTCACTTTTGGATTGCGCAGACGCGGACATCACCCGCTCCTGCGCGAAAGTCCACGCGAAAATCTGCCGTTTGGCGGAGCATTTGGTGCGCGTGGGCGACGACATCGGGCGCGAATACGGCATCCCCATCATCAACAAGCGCGTGGCCGTCACGCCCATCGCCATGCTCGCAGCGGCCAGCGGCGGCGACCCTGTGCTCTACGCCCGCGCGTTGGAGCGCGCCGCGCTGGACGTAGGCGTCAACTTCATCGGCGGGTACTCCGCGCTCGTCCAAAAAGGCTTTGCCGCCGGGGACGAGGCACTCATTCGCTCCATCCCCGAGGCGTTGGCCGTCACCGACCACGTGTGCGCGAGCGTGAACATCGGCTCGACCAAGGCGGGCATCAACATGGACGCCGTGGGGCTCATGGGACAGATTGTGCGCGCGTGCGCCGAGCGGACGGCGGACAACAACTGCATCGGCGCGGCCAAACTGGTGGTCTTTTGCAATGCGCCAGAGGATAACCCCTTCATGGCCGGCGCGTTCCACGGCGCGGGCGAGCCGGACTGCGTGGTCAACGTGGGCGTGAGCGGTCCGGGCGTGGTGGCCGCCGCGCTGCAAAAAATCCCCCAGGCCAACCTCACCGAGATTGCCGACACCATCAAAAAAACCGCCTTCAAAATCACCCGTATCGGCCAGTTGGTGGCGTATCAAGCCGCCGAACGGCTGGGCGTGCCCTTCGGCATTGTCGACTTGTCGCTCGCGCCCACTCCCGCCGTGGGGGACTCTGTGGCGTATATTTTAGAGGAAATGGGCTTAGAACAGTGCGGCGCACACGGCACAACCGCCGCGTTGGCGCTCCTCAACGACGCGGTCAAGAAGGGCGGCGTCATGGCGTCCAGCCACGTGGGCGGGCTCTCGGGCGCGTTCATCCCGGTGAGCGAGGACGCGGGCATGATTGCCGCCGCCCGCAGTGGTGCGCTAAGCATTGAGAAGCTGGAGGCCATGACCGCCGTGTGTTCGGTGGGGCTGGACATGGTGGTGATTCCCGGCGACACGCCCGCCGCCGTCATCAGCGCAATTTTGGCGGACGAGGCGGCCATCGGCATGATCAACAGCAAGACCACGGCCATCCGCCTCATCCCGGCCATCGGCAAGGGCGTGGGGGAAGAGCTGTCGTTCGGCGGTCTGCTGGGCGCGGGCCCTGTGATGCCGCTGAACGATCGCTCGCCAGAAAAGTTCATCCAGCGCGGCGGCCGCATCCCCGCGCCGATCCATTCGTTGAAGAACTGATGCCACAGGAAGTGCTTTACGAGAGTTCTGCAACGTTTCTGCCAAGCATGACGGCGCAAACTCTGGGCAGAGAAAATCAACCGCGCACGCGGGGCGTATTGAGGGGTGAGGCATGAGGGTTTAGGCGTAGGGGCGACCCTTGTGGTCGCCCGTTGCTCCCCAAAAACACTACTGTTCTCCAACGGGCGAGCATACCCACAGGGCGACCACGAGGGTCGCCCCTACAGGCCTCATGCCTGTATCCTCATCCCGTGTTCCTCATAGCCCCTACATTATTGTTTTGTGCAAACACTGAAAAAATCTTGACAACAAAACGGGAAAATGCTATAATCATGGCGATTTCTAAGCTCTGCCCCGTATTCTTGAAAGAGGGTTATCAACATGAAAAACGAAAGAGGGATTAACCCCATGAGAAAACTGAAAACCATAGCGAGCCTTGCGCTCATCATCGTCAGCCTCTTGGCAACAACCGCGCTATTCACAATCAACTCAGCCGCCGCCAACGCGCCAGACGTTTACTTCAAAAAGCTCTATGTTCAAAATGATAACGGCTATCTTGAGGCAAAAGTAAAAAGCGGCAAACTGAAAATTACCTTGCAGGTTCTAAAAGCCTCTCCGTTCCCAGAGGGATGGACGAGACCAATATATACCGCAGGCAATGTAATAATGTTCCAGAGATCTGATGCGGTTGGCAAAAACCTAGTTACCGACTCATTCGGTTTCGGTGGGTATGGAAGTGGAACTGGTTCTTTCTTAACAGACGCAAAAGACTGGGAAAACTGGATATTTCGGTATGAGAGTGCGTCAACCCTCCAAAAAGAAGCTGGTGGTTTTGACGGCATACCCTACACAGACTATATCTCGCCAGATGGATATGCGAATATACGGATACAAATTGGATTGGAATTCGTAGAAAAGTTTAGGCTCACGGTAAACGGTAGCTCGCAAACAATAACAGTGCAGAATAAGACAGTGAAAGAGAATGGCACGGATCATCTAGTCCCAAAATCGTTCAGCGGCTTTGTCGCCACACCAGAGCCGGCCACCACAACAACTAAGCCTGCCGCGACGACCACTGCGCAAAGAACAACCACGACAACCGCGCGTCCAACAACGACCACGGAAATCATCACCACCACAACGCCCCCCTCGACGGCAGAAAAAACCACGACAGCCATAGCGGAATCATTGCCTGAAGAGACAACAAATTTAGACGGAGAGAATGGGGCAGACCGAGACAGCGAGCCGCCAACGCAACGAATCATTCTACTCTCTCTGGGCGCTTTAGCGGTTGCCGGAATCCCTGCCACTGTTATTATACGCAGAGGGATAAAGAAGCGGCAAAAATAGAGTAGATGCTCTTGCCTCGGATGAGCGGTTATCTAACTGGTATAATCCTCCAGCAATTCTTGCAGTGCCGCGTCGCCTGTGACGGTGATGCCAGCGTCCAGCAGTGCGCGGTCCGCGTCGGGCAGGGTGTCTACGGGCACATCGTATTGTTCAATCGGCTCTTCGTCGCCCTCCAAAAACAGTGCCAGTTCGCCCGCGTAGGCACGCAGGGTGTACTGCGGCTCGGGCGGCGGCGTGGGGGTGGGCGCAAGTGCGCTGAAGGTGATATAGGGCAAGGCAAACGCAGCCAGCAAAATCACTGTGCGACGAATCCACTGGGTCACTCGCGCTCGATGCATGGTACACGCCCTCTGTTCTTTTTCTTTTAGTGTGCACGCTTTTTGGGGGGGATATGCAACGGGCGCATACCATGCGCCCCTACGGGGATGCCCCGCCCTGCACCGTCCAGCCGGGCAAGCCGCGGCAGCTCTCGCCAGAGATGCCCGATGCGCGATCCGCGCGGAACGCCTGTAGCACGGCTTGGCACTGCGCCGCCGTTTCGTCTGTGAAATAGAGCAGCAGCGCATCGGCAAAGCGACATTCGTCCCCGCGCCCCGCCAACGAGACGGGGGTACACGCCAGTAGCTCCGTATAGTCGCCGCCCACCTCCACCAGCGGGAACGCTTTGCCCTTGCGGTCAAACAACTGTGCGCCATAGCCCTTGCGGCGCAAGAGCATGAGCGGCAGGCGACCATAGGCGAACCACGCCGTCGGCAAGGGGCTGTGGATTCGGCTCGCTTGCACGCGCGTCAGTTCGGGGGAAAGCAATACTTCCGCCGCGCCCAAGGCTTGCCAAGCGTGCAGGCACGCGCTGTTGCAGATGTTGCTCCCAAACCCTGCGGCGAATGCCAGCCCCGCGCGTTTGGCCAGTGCCGCGCCGTCCAACGTGCCCACGATGGCCCGTGTATAGCCCTGCGCTTGTGCGGCACGCAAGTCGGCGAGCAGGGTGCGCTCTTGCCCACACACGCCACGGGGGATTTCCACCGCCCAAACGCAATTAGTCCCTGCGCGGGGCGGCGTATGTTTTGCCACACTCAGCGGCACGATGATTTGCGATACACCCCGCAGGTCTTGCGGGACTTGTTTCAGCGTTGCCACCCGAAGCTGCAGGCTTTGTGCGGTGGGCACGCGCGGCGGGAGAGACACTTTCTCATACGGCGCACAGGCAATCGGCACACGCGCGGCCATTTTCTCTTCCAGTGCGCACAGCGCCTGCCGCCGCAGCGCATTGACGCTCGCCACGGGCACATACACGTTGGGCGGGAGTTGCACATTGGCTGCACGGCAAAAAAACATTGTGCCGCCGCACTTCGCCAATTGCTCTTGCAAACGCGCGGAATTTTGTACATTGTTTGCCCGTTGCAATGGCGTATTCTCCGCAAGACTGACGGCGTGCGCGTCCGTTTCGGCGCACAGGTACAGCCCCTCCCCCAAACCGCCAGAGAGCGTAAACGTCACGCCCGTGCGCGGGGATTCTTTCGCATACAGCGCGGCCAAGGCGGGCAATGCGTCCCGCGCCGCGGTTACGTCCTCGCGGGTACGCGCCCCTTGCATGGTGCTGTCGCGCTGTGCATAGTAGTACCCTGCCGTGAAGCCTGAGCGGCTGAAGACTGCGTGCAGGTTTTTCTGTTGATTCCCGGTGGTGTGCACGGGTAGGGGCACGTCATGACGTGCCCCTACGTTGTCCAGCGCCTGCCGACAAACGCGTACGGCCGCGGCCACATACTCCGGGCGTTTCATGCGCCCCTCAATCTTCAACGAGCGAACGCCTGCCGCCGCCAGTTCCGGCAGCGCATCCATGATGGAGAGATCCTTCAAGCTGAGCACCTGATCCGATCCGTTTTCCTGTGTGCCGGAGAACGGCAAACGGCAGGGCTGCGCACAGTCGCCGCGATTGGCCGAGCGACCGCCGAAAAAGCTGGAGAGTAAGCACTGCCCAGAAACGCTGGTGCACAGTGCGCCATGCACAAATACTTCGCAGTCGATAGGAGAGTGGCGCACGAGCGTGCGCAGCTCTTCGCGGCTGAGCTCGCGCGGCAAGACGGCGCGGGAAAAGCCCAGCGCAGCCAACGTCTCCAGCCCGGCGAGCGTTTGCACGCTCATCTGCGTGGAGGCATGGAGTGGTAGGGTCGGGGCCAGTTGGTGGATCAGCCGCGCCGCGCCCAAATCCTGCACAATCACAGCGTCCACCGACAGGGCGCAAAGCCGCTGCACAGCGTCCATGAAGTCGCCGAGCTCTGCATCCAACAGCAACGTGTTGAGCGTCACATACACACGCACGGCGCGTGCGTGGCAGGCGGCGATGGCCGCCTCTAGCGCAGGAAAACTAAAGTTCTGGGCGTGTGCCCGTGCGCCGTAGGCTGGCAATGCCAAATAGACGGCATCCGCGCCACAGCGCAGTGCCGCCGTAAGGGCTTCTGGTGAGCCCACGGGCGCAAGGATTTCCGGCCTCATGAGCCGCGCTTTTGGCGTTTGAGTGTCTCATTTCTGTGGTGCGTATCGCTGGCATCCTGCGCAATAACGCCCAACTGCCGGCGCAAATTCGCGTTGACCTTGCGCTGGGTTTCGGCCTCCACCGCGCACATGAGCGCCACGTACATGGCCGCCTTGCTGCTGGAGAGCGTGAAGCCGCTCTGTTGCAGGACAAGGTCTATTTTTTCGGACACACTGCGTGCGGCGTCGTGCAAATCCTCTGCCGTCACCTCTGGTTCGTCGTTGTTGGTGCGCACGATAAAGTGCTCCCCACGAATGAACAAATCTACGCGATCGCGTGCCATAGTGCCCTCCTAGCTGTCGCATTTTGGAATAAACAAGTATAGAATAGCAGAAATGCGCGAAAAATGCAAGTCTTTCGACTTGCATTCTGCCAGCAAATGCGTTATACTCTAAGAAAATCAGGCAGGAGGTTCACATGGAAATTCTGAAAAACGAGTACCATTTTCCGTCGTCCACGGGCGTGGGCGAGATTTACGCGCGATCGTTCGCGTCCGCGGACAAAGCCGATGTTCGCGCAATCTTTCAGATTGCCCACGGCATGGCCGAGCACGGCGACCGCTATGACGACTTTGCGCGGTATTTGGCTGAGCGCGGCTATGCGGTCTACGTGATTGACCACGCCGGGCACGGCAAATCCGCCGCCCCAGAGGATTGGGGCTACTTTGGCGAGCGCGATGGCTGGAGCGGCGTGATTGCCGACAGCAAGCTGCTGACCGACATCGCTCGGAGCGAGCACCCCGGTCTGCCCGTGGTCTTCTTTGGGCACTCCATGGGCTCTTTCGTGGCGCGACTGTATGCGGAGCGTTATGGCAACGACTTGGCGGGCGCGATCTTCTGCGGCACGTCGGGCGCGAACCCGGCGGCGGGTGTGGGGATTTTGTTGGCGGGGCTCATCGCCAAACTGCGCGGCGGACACCATCGCAGCAGCTTTTTGGACAGCATGGGCTTTGGCGCGTACAACAAACGCATTGAGAACGCCCGCACAAAGTTCGATTGGCTCAGCGTGGACGAAGAGAACGTGGACAGTTACGTGGCCGACCCAGCCTGTGGCTTCCTCTTCACGGCGGCGGGCTTCCGCGATGTGCTCACTCTGCTCAGCCGCGCCAACAGCAAAGAATGGTTTCAGAATCTGCCACGCGACTTGCCCGTGTACCTCATTTCTGGGCAAGATGACCCCGTGGGCAACTACGGCAAGGGCGTGCAGGAAGTGGTCAGTAGCCTGCGGGAGAGCGGTCAACGCCATGTAGACAGCACGCTATACCCTGGCGCACGCCACGAAATCCTGCTAGAAAAGAGCATCAACGCGCAGGTCTACGCCGACATACTTAACAATTTACAATTGACAATTGACAATGTACAATTGCCTATGGGGTGAAACATGTAGGGGCGACCCTTGCCCAATCAGGGCGACCATACCCGCAGGGCACAGGCAAGGGTCGCCCCTACAAACCTCACCCCTCCATGCCCCTACAGGACAAGCAAAGAAAGTGAGTCAAAATGAAACGAACATTGAGTTTTCTCTGCGCACTGCTGTGCCTGCTGACCTTGGCCGCCTGCGGGAAGGACAACCCGCAGAAGGGCCCCGATGCCCTCGATCCGCCGCCCGAAGAGGAAGCACCCGTGGTGTTTTATCTCCCCGACGCCACCCGCTATGCCCGCGCGGCCATCCAGACCGCCGCCGCGCAAACCCTCGCATCACACATCTCCACGGGCGGCGTGCAGTTCATTTTGCATAGTGCCTATCAAGACGCCACGCTGAGCGCAAAGTATGGCGCGGACTTCACGGCCGTTGACGTGACGGAGGAGTCGGTGAAAGCCGAGACCAACAGCGATGGCAGTCTGCTGGGGCAGATTACGGACTTGCTCCCGCTCCCGAACAAGCTCGTGCAATCGGGCAAATATCGTTGCGCCTTTGTTGGCGAGAAAAACACGCCAGAGACGGCGGACGTGTGGATCTATGCGGTCTCGTACTACGCGCTGGAGGGCTGGAAAATCGACAGTTCCGCGTTCTCCCAAGCGGATACGGACACGTGGCGCGAGAACCACGCCGTCCAACCCACGCGCGGTACAAACAAGCCCACCGAAGAGACCACGCCCGTGCCGCCGCAGGCGTTCTCACGCGAAACCATCCAAAACAAAGCTCTGCGTGCGGACTTGAAAAATGTGGAGACGGGCGCGGGCGATTTTGTGCTGGATTTCCTCTACAACAACGAAGCGTTGCAGAAGATCTACGGCAAAGATTTTGTGATCATGAACGGCGGCGGCACGGATACCGCCAGCACCGCCACCGCCATCAAACAGCTGGGCTCAGTCCTGCGGCAGGGTGTGCGGCGGTATTACATCGTCGGCGAGAAAAATGCGCCCGACAGCGGCGATGTGTGGGTCTGCAACGTCACGTTCCGGGGCGAAGGCGAAAACAAACTGAACGCCTGGCAGGTGGATAATTTCCACCTCTCCGTGGAAGAAACAGAAGAATGGCGCAGCAAAGAGCTCTGGCAGAACTACGCCGAAATTGTGGACACTATTACTACAATTAACAATTGACAATGCACAATGTACAATTGTTTTTGGAATCAGCGGGCGAGCGCAGAAAAGCCCCTACAGACCTCGCGCCCCTACGGGTTGTAAAAAGACAACAATGTCTAGTGCAAAAATCTAGCCTCTAGTCTCTAAAATCTAGAATCTAGTCACAGGAGCCCCGCATGTTTCGCATTGGTCACGGTTATGATGCCCACCGTTTCGCGCCAGAGTGCAAGCTGGTTTTGGGCGGCGTGGAGATTCCGCACAAGCTGGGTCTGTTGGGGCACTCGGACGCCGATGTGCTTGCCCACGCGCTGATGGATGCCCTGCTCGGTGCGCTTGCGCTGGGCGACATCGGCCAGCATTTCCCCGACAGCGACCCGCAATATCGCGGCGCGAACAGCCTGCAGTTGCTGACGGTTGTGGGGGAGCTGGTGCATTCGCATGGCTGGTTCTTGGGCAATGCTGACTGCACCATCCTTGCCCAGAGCCCAAAACTCGCGCCCTATCTGCCGACCATGCGTGCGCGTCTGGCCGAAGTGCTCGCCGTCCCCGTCTCGTGCGTCAGCGTGAAGGCGACCACAGAGGAAGGCATGGGTTTCACCGGGCGTGGCGAGGGCATCAGTGCCCACGCCGTGGTGCTGCTGCATGAAACGCCCAGCGCTTGAGCCTCCGCTTCGTTATTTTGCACAGTGATCGCGGGCGTTTTTGGCGCGTTTCTGCGCGGATTTCACAATATCGACAAAAAACGTTCACAGGGGGTTGACAAACGGGGGCGAAACGAGTATAATATAGAAGTTGTCAGCGGTCACCTCGCGTGAGACGCAGACAAGAGTCGGTGCTTATTGCGATGAGGTTCCACCTGTTCCCATCCCGAACACAGCAGTTAAGCTCATGTGCGCTGAAAATACTTGGCTGGAAGCGGCCCGGGAAGATAAGTCAGTGCCGGCATCAGAAACTTGCGTTCACCCAATAGGGTGGGCGTTTTCTGTATCTAGATGCTAGATTTTAGAGGCTAGAGGCTAGATGTTGGCACTAGACATTGTTGTCTTTTTACCAACGCGTAACGCAACAACAACCCGTAGGGGCGAGCAAAGCTCGCCCCTACAATTATTCTGCACGCTCGTCTCATAAACTTTTTCCTTACGGGTATCGTGTAGGGGCGCGCGCCCCTGCGCGCCCGCTGGTTATTAAACGGCTACTTTTTCTAAAGAAACGGAACAATTTAGCCGGATATTTCATCAATAGTTTGTGGGAATCAGCGGGCGCATACCCACAGGGCACAGGCGGGGGCGTGCGCCCCTACATTGCACAGTTTCCACGATTTTTCAGTTTATGAGAC
>JAISJQ010000006.1 GCA_031261445.1 Oscillospiraceae bacterium
CGCCATTCATGACGATTTTGGGCCAGCATCGTGATGAAATCGCGCAAAACGCCGCAGAAACCCGATTCGCATAGCATTAGATCGTTTTGAACTGGGGGTAATTAGAGGGAGTCAATTGATCATTGTAATTTGTTCGCTAGAACCTATGTCCGCATTGCTGGCACACCGCCTGTACGCGCGTTTTGGATTTCGTCTTGCTGTTGGTGATGGCCGGGATGATGAGGATCAGGCCGCAGGTGCAGATGGCCAGCAGAATCCACAGCGTCCAGCCGATGCAACCGCGCTGTTTGGTCTTCACCTGTGTCACGGGGAAATACTGCACGGCCGTTGAGCCGCAGTGTGGGCAACGATGCATGGGGAACTCCTTTTTTATCGCGCGGCAATGCCTTCGCGCACTTGCGTCATTTTCGCCGCGTCGAGCTTATAGTACTTGCTGAACACTAGGAACGCGCAGAGCACAAAGACCGGCGGGATGGCGAACATCATCACGAGGATGCCCATTTTGGCGCTCTCGGGTTGGGCGACCAGTGCGCCATCGTAGTGCACGAGCCGAAGCCCCACGCCGATGATCACGCTCTGGATGGCGTAGGCCGCTTTGAGCAGCAGGCTCTTCATGGAGAAAATCACCGAGTCCGTGCGCTCGCCGGTTTTGTAGTGTCCGTAGTCCACCACGTCCGAGAGCATGGCCGTTTGCGCCACAAACAGTGCGCCGATGCCCGCGCAGCCCAGCACACCGAAGACGAGGAAGAGCACGAAGTTCCCCGCCAGACCGCCGGCGAAAAACATAGCGATGTAGGCGAAAAACGTCACGCCCATAAACGCTTTCACCACGTTGCCGCGCCCGAATTTGTTCGAGAGAATCGGCAGCAGCACCAGCCCCACAGCTTGCCCCGCACCCGCCGCCATGCCGAAAAGACTCAGCTTGCCCGTGTCGCCCACGAGCCACTTGAAGTAATAGACCCCCAAGCCGTTGGTCAAGTACCAGCCGGTGTTGAAGAGGATGGCTGTGCACATAAACGCCAGGAGCTGGTCGTTGCCTTTGATGACGCGGAATGCCTTGCCTAGCGTGATTTTCTCTTTGGGGGCATCGGGGTAGTTGCGGGGCATTTTGCGGGTGGCGAACACCGCCACGCACGAGCCGATGCACATCAGCAGACCGCAGATCAGCGCCCAGCGGGTGAAGCCCGTCTGGCTGGTGTCCGTGCCGTCGCCCAGCGCTTTGACCACGGGCATGGTCAGTGCCACGATGAGCAGCTGCCCCGCGCCGCTGAACAGGCGGGGGATGGCCGACACGGTGTTGCGTGCCTTGGGATCGGTGGTGAAGGTGGGCACCATGGACCAGTAGGGGATGTCCGTGATGGTGTAGGTCATGCCCCAGAGGACGTACATCACGGCGGCGTAGATCCACAGGCGTTTGTCGGGGCTGTCAGCGCTGACGGCAAAGCCGGGGTTGGCGAAGAGGAACACGAGCACCACCGCGTTGAGCACCGTGCCCAGCAGAATCCACGGGCGAAACTTGCCCTGTTTGCCGCGGGTGTTGTCCACAATCGTGCCCATCATGGGGTCGTTGACGCCGTCCCAAATGCGCGCCGCGGCCGCGACAATGCCCATGAACACGGAGCTGATGAGCAGCACATCGGTGAAGTAGTTCATCAAAAAAGAGTTGAACAGACCGTAGCTCAAATCCAGCCCAATCGCGCCCACGCCATAGCCGACGACGGCACGCCAGTCCAGCGTCTTTTTGCCTTGTTCCATGTGCATATCCTTCTTTCTACGCTTGCATGTAGCGGTTGTGCGCACGCTCTGCGCCGAGGGTGCTGGGCGCGTCATGTCCGGGATACACGGCGTAATCGCCGGGCAAGTCGCGTAGCCGCGCGAGGGATTGCTGCAAGGTCGGCCAGTCGCCGCCGGGCAGATCCGTGCGCCCGCACGTGCCCTTGAACAGCGTGTCGCCCGTGAAGAGCGCAGGTTGCGCGTCGTCGCGGAGGATATACGTCACGCCGCCGGGCGTGTGTCCGGGCGTGTGGAGCACCTCCAGCGTGATTGCGCCAAAGCGCAGCGTGTCGCCGTCATTGACGAATTGATCCACGACCAGCGGTTGTTGCAGCACGCCCATTTTCGCCGCGCCGCTGAGGATGGCACTGCCCAGCCGTGGCTCGTCAAGCGTGTGCATGACGAGCGGACAGCCCGTGCGTGCCTGTAGTTTCGCCGCCCCGAGGATGTGATCCCAGTGCCCGTGGGTGAGCAGCAGGGCATGGAGGGTCGCGCCGGAGCGCTCGATGGCCGCCAGCAGAGTTTTGTCCGCCGCGCCGCAGTCAATGAGCACCGCGTCCGTGCCCTCTACGAGCAAATAGCTGTTGGCCTTGATAACCCCCGTGGGGATGGTTTGGATGGTCAACTGTGACTCCTTGTGATTAATGGATTTGTAGGGGCGATCTGCGCTCGCCCGCTGATTTCTTCGCACGCTGCAAATGCCTAAAACAGCGTTTCGCGTCGTTGGTCTCGATCATAGTAAACATGGTCACTTTCCCAGCGAACTTCAATGGTGTGCATATCTCCGTTACTTAAAAAATCAATTCTTGGGCGCAGAAGAATGTTGCCGCCCAAAAGGCTATATTCCTCATAATCTCTTCGGGCATAAAGGTCGTAGATTTTTGAATTGCTGGAGCAAAGCACAATAGTGCCGCTGGGATTCGGGTAACGCTTCACTCGTCGGTCATCCCGCATCCACGGGTAGCCCAGGGGATCTAAGAGCACAGGGGCACCCAGCATGAAAGCGACCATGAATACGCACAGTACCCCAGCCCAAATCTTTAGCGCACGCTTTTTCTTTTGCCGCAGTGCGATGGCAAAAATCACCGCAAAGGCGACCGCGCCCCAAATCCAGTGACCCGCCCAAAAGCAGCTGAGAAAATTTGAGCCTAGGGCTGTCCAAAACCAGCTGTCTGGGGTCTCCTCATCTTTGGCGAAGAGCGGCAGTGCGCAAATGCCCGCTGCCAGTAGGGTGTGCACCAGCACCGATGCCCACGTGGCCGTGAACGCCACGTTCAGCCACAGCAGGAGATAGACGCATACGCCCAGCGTGGGCGCACCGATCACATTCATCGCTTTCATATGTTCTCCCGTTTCAACCACGTATCCGTATCCAAACAAATCGTCACCGGGCCGTCATTGTGAATCTCCACCGCCATGTCTGCGCCGAAAACGCCTTGCGCCACGGGGGCGACGCCGTTTGCCGTTAGGCGTGCGCAAAAGTGCTCGTAGAGCGGCACGGCGAGCGCCGGCAGGGCGGCGGCAATGAAGCTGGGGCGGTTGCCCTTTTTGGTGTCCGCCGCCAGCGTGAACTGCGAAATGGCCAGCACGCCGCCGCCGACATCCAGCACAGAGCGGTTCATTTTGCCCGCATCGTCATGAAAAATGCGCAACTTCGCGACTTTGTCCGCCAATAGCTCCGCCGCCGCCGCGCTGTCGCCCTGCATCACGCACACCAGCACGCACAGCCCTTGCGCAATCGCGCCCACAGTCTCGCCGTCCACGCGGACGGACGCGCCCGTTACTCGCTGAATCACCGCACGCATTCGCATCACCTCGTGCCCATATTATACGCCCCCCGCCGCCAAAAAGCAAGGGGGCAACTTGACATGCGGGGGAAAATGTGGTACAATTGCGCGACATCATTCAAGTAAAGAGGTTCTTCTTTTGACCATTATATCTGATTTTCTCACCGAAAAATTCGGCGAGAGTGGCATTCTTGTCACGGCGCTCATTCTCTTTGGGCTGACCTACGTGGGCATGATTGCCCTGCCGAAAATCCGCGCACATATTGCCGTGGGCGGCGCGGTGCTGTTCATCCTCTCGGGCATTTTGCCGCTGAATTTTGACTTGCTGGGCGTGGTCAACTGGAACGTCCTGTTCATGCTCGCGGGCACGATGGGCACGGTCGCGCTCTTCATCGAGAGCCGTATGCCCGCCAAAATGGCCGATGCCATCATCGATAAATCGCCCAATGTGAAGTGGGCGGTGGTGCTCTTGAGCGTCTTCGCGGGCGTCATCAGCGCGTTTGTCGATAATGTCGCCACGCTGCTCATGGTCGCGCCCGTTGCCATGGGCATCTGCAAAAAGCTGAAGCTCAACCCCGTGCCCGTCATCATTTCCATCGCCATCGCCTCCAATCTGGAGGGCGCGGCCACGCTCGTGGGCGACACCACCTCTATCCTCCTGGCCGGGCACTTGAACATGACCTTCGCGGACTTTTTCGTCTACACTCCGCCCGGTCAGGAAAAAGCGGGTATCGGTCTGTTCTTCCTAGTACAGATTGCCTTTATCTGCGCCACCCTGTTTCTGCTCTGGGTCTTCCGCAAGGAGAAAAAACCGATTCACCTAGAGGAAAAAGCGACCGTCACCGACTACGTGCCCACCGTGCTGCTTCTGGGCACGATCCTCGGCCTGATCATCGCGTCGTTCCTGCCGGAGACCATCGGCGCATTCCACAAGCCAGACATGATCAACGGCTACATCTGCATCGGCTTCTATATCGTAGGGCTGGTGTGGTACAAAGTGTTCAAGCGCGACACGGACATCATCACGCGCACGCTCAAGGAGATCGATTTGTTCACGCTCTCCCTGCTGGCGGGACTGTTTTTGGTGGTGGGCGGACTGACGCAATCGGGCGCGGTGGACAAAATCGCCGAGTTTTTCGCGTCCGTCAGCGGCGGCAACGTGTTTGTGATCTATACCATCCTCGTGTGGTTCAGCGTGCTCATCTCCGCCGTGGTGGATAACATCCCCTACGTGGCGACGATGTTGCCCGTGGTGGCGGGCATCGCCGCCACGCTGGGCGTGCCGCCAACGATTCTGTATTTTGGGCTGATCTCTGGTGCGACGCTGGGCGGTAACATCACGCCCATCGGCGCGAGCACCAACATCGCCGCCACAGGCATCCTGCGCAAAGCCGGCCACGAGGTCAAGACCTTCGACTACATGCGCCTCTCCGTGCCCTATACCCTCATCGCCGTGGCTGTGGGGTATGTGCTCACTTGGGTGTGCTGGAAGTATACGCTGTAAGGGCGTTGCACAAGAATAGAAAAAAAGCAGTTTGGCGCAGGGTCAAACTGCTTTTGTTAAAAAAGAAGAGGTTGACAACGCACCAAAAATCGGGTATAATGAAAGCATAAGGTGGTGAGGTTTTGGTAACTGGTGCCTCTGGCGCAATTCCAAGGAATGACATTGGGCGGATGCGTGAACATGCAGAGAAATACTATGCACAGATACGTGGAAGAACAACAGATGTTGCCGCGATTGCCCAGAATACAGGAATTTCCAGTTCTGAGATCGAAATAGTTAAACGACATATTTTCTTTAATCGCTACGATTTAGGTGAAGAAGAAATAACGCGATTTGATGCGGATTATGACATGGCAGTATCATGGCAACGCCTGATTGAAGGAAAAAACATACAGGAGATGGACATCATAATGCTCAGGCATGAACTTATGGAGTATGAGTTCATGATAGGTCAAGGGCTAAGCTACTCAGAGGCACATGCAATTACTGAAAAGAAATACAATTACAGTCAATACGTGAAAGCGTTAGATCGAAAGGCAGGGTTGGAATGAACATTTTCAAACTCAAGGAGTATGACCAGAACCATTTACTATACCTCTACCAACCGGAAGGGCGTGGCAAATGGGGCGAAATTCTTTATGATTTTGTGAATGGTGTCGCGCAAATTGTCACGCGGGCAGATGAAAGCAGCTCATGGCATGATCGGCACGCGCTTTCCAAAGTCGAAGAATGCGCAAAAGCGAAAAGCCTTCCGCTGAGCTTTACACAGGCTTGGTACTAAAACCGCTATTCGTATTTGCTAACGCTATTGAAAATTAGCGCGTTTTCGTGTATAATATTGTCGAACTAGATAAAGCTAGGAGGCAAATATGCGCGTTTCAATGGAAGCAAGTCTTGCTTTTTTTCTTGTTTGTCTTATCTCGACTATTTTATCTGCAATTTTCAACTATAAGGGCAGTGAAAATCCATGGAAAAGACGTTTTGCTATTGTGTCACCAATAGCGACTATTATTTCACTTTTGCTAAGTTTCGGTGTTGTTGTGCCAAGGTTGTTGCCTCCCGAACCGCCAACGACAACCACCGTACCCACTGTGACGAATATAGGGACAAGCTCTCCTATCATCAGCACAACAAGTCCTATCAACCATGATGGAATCTACTATTTTGACTACGCCGCTATCAATGGGGTAAGAGAATATCTCGATTATGGACCTCCACCATCTATTACCCTCGTCAATGGCACATTTGAAAATACACATAATGAATATGGTAAGATTGTGTATGAAGCAGGGGAAACCTATATTTTGTATGAAAAAGTTGCACAAGGCGATGACCCAAGTTTTCCTCTGAGAGCTAAAATTTTATTCCTTAATTCTAAAGAAGTAAAAATAACCTACATCAACCTCGGAGAGATTAACTTGAGATTTTTTGGCAAAGAGTATTATGAAGTTTGGAGAAAACGAAATTAACACCCGCCTTTGACTTTCGTCCCGCAAAATGGTATAATTCTCCCAGCAACTTTCGGGAGGAAAACGCACCACCATGGCCAAAAAGAAAGCACCACCAAAAATCACCCCAGAGCGCGACCCCAACACCCACATCGTCGGCTCGGGCATCGTCGTCTCCCAGCAAATCCCCGAGACGCTCGTCACCAACTACATGCCCTACGCCATGAGCGTCATTTTGTCGCGTGCGCTGCCCGAAATCGACGGCTTCAAGCCCAGCCACCGCAAGGTTTTGTACACCATGTACGGCATGGGTCTCCTCAAAGGACCGCGCAGCAAATCCGCCAACATTGTCGGCCGCACCATGCAACTCAACCCGCACGGCGACGCGGCCATCTACGACACTATGGTGCGCCTCTCGCGCGGTTACGAGACGCTCCTGCACCCGTTCGTCAGCTCCAAGGGCAACTTCGGCAAGAGCTACAGCCGCGACATGATGTGGGCGGCTTCGCGCTACACGGAGGCAAAACTTGAGCCCATTTGCGCCGAATTATTCCGCGATTTAGACAAAGACGCTGTCGACTTTGTGGATAACTATGACGGCACGATGAAAGAGCCCTCGCTCCTGCCCGTCACATTCCCGACCATTTTGGTCAACCCCACCACGGGCATCGCCGTGGGCATGGCCAGCTCCATCTGCTCATTCAACCTCGCGGAGGTCTGCGACACCACCATTGCCCTCATGGACGACGAGCACGCCGAGATTGGCGACACCCTGAAAGCGCCGGATTTTTGCGGCGGCGGCTACCTGCTCTATAACCGCGAGCAGCTGGAACAGATTTACAAAACCGGGCGCGGCGGCGTGCGTGTACGCGCCAAATACAACTGGGACAAAGTGGCCGCGTGTCTGGACATCACACAAATTCCGCCCACGACCACCGCCGAGGCCATCATCGAAAAAATCGTGGAGCGTACCAAAGCGGGCGTGCTGCGCGAGGTGAGCGATGTGCGGGACGAAACCGATCGCAACGGCCTGAAAATCACCATCGACCTCAAGCGTGGCGCGGACGGCGACGCCCTGATGCGCCGCCTCTACAAGCTCACCACGCTCGAAGACACGTTCAGCTGCAACTTCAACGTGCTCATCGACGGCCAACCCCGCGTGCTGGGCGTGCGTGCGCTCCTGCTGGAGTGGATACGCTTCCGCGAGAGCTGCGTGCGCCGCCGCGTGAGCTTTGACCTGCACAAAGCGCTCGATCGCCTGCACCTGCTGGAGGGACTGGCGAAAATCCTGCTGGACATCGACAAGGCCGTGGCCATCATCCGCCGGACGGAGGAGGAGGCCGAGGTCACCCCCAACCTGATGATCGGCTTTGGCATCGACAAGCTGCAGGCCGACTACGTGGCCGAAATCCGCCTGCGCCACCTCAACCGCGAATACATTCTGCGCCAGACAAAGGACATCGAATCGCTGACGGCGGACATTGCCGACAAGCAGGATCTGCTCAGTAAACCGGCGCGTCTGCGCAAAATCATCAAGACTGAGCTGCGCGAAGTGCGCGAAAAATACGCCCAAGAGCGCCGCACACAACTCCTCTATGCCAGCGAGTTGGAGGAGGATGAGCCGGAGGAAGTCCGCCCGGATTACCCCGTGCACTTGTTCTTCACCCGCGAGGGCTACTGCAAAAAAATCACGCCCCAGAGCCTGCGCATGGCCAGCGAGCAGAAGCTCAAAGAGGGCGATGCCGTGGTGCAGACGCTCGAGACCACCAACGCCGTGGAGCTGCTCTTCTTCACCGACAAGTGCCAGTGCTACAAAACCAGCGCGGCGGAGCTGCCCGACACCAAAGCCAGCGCACTGGGGGAATACCTAGCAACGCGGCTGGGGATGGACGCGGACGAAAAACCGCTCTTCATGGCCGTGACGCGGGACTACAGTGGGCAGCTGCTCTTCTTCTTTGAGAACGGCAAGAGCGCCAAAGTGGCGCTTTCGGGCTACGCCACAAAGACCAACCGCAAGAAGCTCCTGAACGCCGTGAGCGACAAATCGCCCGTGGCGGCGGCGTACCAGCTGGCAGAGCCCAGCGAGCCGATGCTCGATGCCGCTCCGACTGTGTCCTGCATTTTGCCGCTGGAGAGCACATTTTTGGCCGTCACTTCGGCGGGTCGTGCCCTGATTGTGCCGGCGGTGTCCATCCCGTCCAAGACGACCAAGAACACCCAAGGCGTTGCCTGCGTGACGGTGAAACCCGGCGTGCGCGTGGTGCGCGTGACGCCCTACGTTGACGGATCACTGCCCGACCAGCACCGCTACAAAACGAAAAATCTCCCCGCCGTGGGCGCAAAACTGACCGCCAGCGCAGGAGAACAGATTCGATTTTGAACAAGTAATTTGAACAAGTAATAAGTAATAGTGAATAGGTGTTGTCTTTGGAGGGGCACAAAAATAGGTTTTGGGGTGCGCACACGGCAACGCCCCAAAACCTATTCACTATTCACTATTACCTATTCACTACTTAAAAGGCTTTGTTTGTGGCGATATAGATCTGGCGCACAGCGGTGTAGTGCGTGTCGTGCGCGGTGCTGATGCCGCCGTGGTCTGAGCTCATGATGAAGAGCCAATCCTCTTGCGCATAGGTTGCGCGTGCCTCCACGGCTTTGAAGAGCTCAAGCGTTTTTTGGTCGCGGCTGGTGAATGCCTCTACGTATTCCGGGCTGTGGTTGCCGAAGCCGTCGTTGTGCCCGGCGTGGTCACAGTCGTCCAGCTGCAGGAAGATGAGGTCAGCCGCGCTGGCGCTGTTGATGTTGGCTTTCGCGCCGCTCAGGACGAGATTGTCGTCGCCCAAGCTGTTGAAGCTGATGTTGTAGCCCTTCGCGGCCGCGTCGAGCACTTCATAGTGGAAGACGCTGTCGTCGCCGCTGAACAGACCGCTCCAGTTGGCGTAAGCCGCCACAGAGCCGCCCTTGCGTGCCACTTCGTGCAGGATGCTCTCAGGGCCACCGCTGGCGGCGATCGTATCGCCGTTGGTGTTCACGCCGTGTCCGCCCGGACCGTTGGCCCATTTGCCCGTCAGCAGGGTTGCCCAGCCAGGGCCGGAGATGGGGGATTGGTAGTAGGGCGCTTGTCCACCCGCAAAGGCGTTGTAGATGCCGCCTTCCGTGCCGCGCAGGTATTGTAGGGCGCTGTCGGTCTTGCCCTCGGTGAGGAGTATGCCGCTGGCCATGCCGCCGTCAAAGCCCACGAAGAGGACTTTCTTGACTTTGCCGTCCACCACGGGCGCGTTCAGGTGCGCTTTGATGATGTCGTACGCTTTCGTTTGCGGCAGGGAATCGACGGTTTTGTTGACGAACTGGCCGGAATTGTCCAGCGAATCCAGATACTTTTTGGGGCTGATGATTTGCCCGTCTGTGTGTCCGGGGGAGAACAACATGATGATGACCACCGCGATGGACTCCAGAACGGGAAAGATGCGCGGAAGCTTGACGAAGATTTGCGTGAACCAGACTAGGAAACTGACACCCATGATTTTCAACCTCTTTCGTTTTTTGCTGTCTAGTATATCATACAATATTTTTTCAAAAATTGCAAGCGTTTTTTGAAAGATGCCAGATTTTAGTTTCGTAGAAGCATTGAGGCGTGAGGATTCAGAATACAGACCAGCGGGCGACCGAGGACGGTCGCCCCTACAAACAATTGTTCATGGTCAATTGACTTTATGCTGTTTTTTGTGTTATAATAAAAACCAGCGTTGACTTTTGGACACGAAGGGAAAAAGATTGGATACACAAGCAAACGATGGCAAGGTTCTCCTGCGCGAGGTGGCGGGCGCACAGTGGGCACGCATCCCCGTGCGCACCCACGTCATCACCGACGCGGACGAGCTCACAGACGTGCTCGAACAATACGTGCGCCCGCTGTTGCAGTCGGGCGACATCGTCTTCATCAGCGAGAAGGCCGTGGCCTGCACGCAAAAACGCGCCATCCCCATGGACGCGATTCACCCCACGTGGCTGGCGCGGATTTTGTGCAAGTTCGTCTACAAAAATCCCTTCGGTATTGGTCTGGCACTGCCGGAAACCATGCAGTGTGCGCTGGACGAGAGCGGCTGGCCGCGCATTTTGCTGGCGGCCTTTGTGAGCGTGATCGGCAAGATTCTGGGTCAGCGCGGTTGGTTCTACAAAGTCGCGGGGGAGAAGGCGCGGGGCATCGATGGTCCGTGCGACTGCACTCTGCCGCCCTATAACCACTACGTCGTCCTCGTGCCCGATAACCCCGAAAAAGTGGCCGCAGACGCCGCCGCGTTTTTGGGTGCGCCCTTTGCGGTGGTGGATGCCAACGACTTGGGCGTGAACATTCTGGGCACATCCCCGGACGCGCCGCCCAAAGAGACCATCGCCGAAATGATCCGCGACAACCCCTTGGGGCAAAGCGACCAGCAGACCCCCATTGGAATCATACGCTTGGGCAGTGAATAGTGAATAACGAATAGTGAATAGATGTTTGGGGAAGCACAGGGTTTCGCCCTCCTAACGCCTCGTGCCTCAAGCCTCCCGCCTCACTGGCAACCCTGTTGACGAGACAAGCACAAGATGCTATACTATGCTTGAGCCTGATTTTCTGGGGGAGAGAATATGGAAACGTTCGAAAAATTGCAGCTGATCATTGCCGATGTGCTGGGCATCCGCGCGGATGCCATCAGCATCATCACGCCCGAGAGCACACCGCGCGATTTGGAGGCCAACAGCATCGACATGATCGACATTGTGGGCGAAGCGGAACAGACCTTTCAGGTGGAAGTGCCGGACGAAGCGCTTGAGGCGTTCGAGACGGTGGGGGACATGGTGGCGTATCTGGACGCGCACAGTTAGCCCGTGAGGGCATCAAAAAAGCAGACCAAGAAGTTCTTGCTCTGCTTTTTGGTTTTGTGTGGACTATTTGCGAATGCCCAGTTCCGCAATCACGCTGCGGTAGCGCTCAATGTCCAGATTGGTTAGGTACTTGAGCAGGTTGCGGCGGTGACCGACCATTTTCAGCAAGCCGCGGCGGCTGTGGTGGTCTTTCTTGTGGATCTTCAGATGCTCTGTCAAGTCGTTGATGCGCTTGGTGAGCACGGCGATTTGCACTTCCGGCGAGCCCGTGTCGCCGTCATGGCGTGCATATTGCGCCATGATGTCGGTTTTCTCTGCTTGTGTCATGTTTTTCACCTCATTGTGTTTTTCCGCAGACCCAGGGTTGGGCAGGTGACGGCCGCACGGCAGCTGAATCCCAACTCCGCGTGAGGGATTTGTGTATTATAGCACATAACAGGCGTGTTGTCAAATCCAGAATCTAGAATCTAGATTCAAGAGACTAGAGACTAGATTCTTGGAACGAGCACGTTCTTGTCTTCGATGAGAAGAAAAGTACTGGCGCAGGATCTAACATCTAGAATTGTAGGGGCGACCCTTGTGGTCGCCCTGCCCGACGAGAGAACCCATAGGGTAGACCTACCTGTCTGTCCTAACCCATAGGTCTGTTCGACCCATCCGGGCGACCACAAGGGTCGCCCCTACGCCCGCACAACCAATTGTTCATTGTTAAATTACCGTCTTCCCGCCCATATACGGTTGCAGCACAGCGGGGATTTTCACGCTGCCGTCGGCCTGAATGTTGTTCTCCAGCAGGGCGATGAGCATACGCGGCGGCGCGGCAACGGTGTTGTTGAGCGTGTGCGGGAAGAAAGTGCCGCCCTCACCCTTGACGCGGATGCCCAGCCGCCGCGCCTGTGCGTCGCCCAGCGTGGAACAGCTGCCCACCTCAAAGTACTTCTGTTGCCGGGGACTCCACGCCTCCACGTCGCAGCTTTTGACCTTCAGGTCGGCCAAATCGCCAGAACAGCACTCCAGCGTGCGCACCGGCACGTCCATGGCGCGGAACAGTTCCACGGTATAAGACCAGAGTTTCTCGTACCATGCCATGCTTTCGGCCGGGTCACAGATGACCACCATTTCTTGCTTCTCGAACTGATGGATGCGGTACACGCCGCGTTCCTCAATGCCGTGGGCACCGACCTCTTTGCGGAAGCAGGGGGAGTAGCTGGTGAGCGTCTGTGGCAGTTGCTCGGGCTTGAGAATGGTGTCTATGTAGCGGCCAATCATGCTGTGCTCGCTGGTGCCGATGAGGTACAAATCCTCGCCCTCAATCTTGTACATCATGTTTTCCATCTCGGCGAAGCTCATCACGCCCGTGACAACGCTCGAGCGGATCATGTACGGCGGAATGCAGTAGGTAAAGCCCTTGTCGATCATGAAGTCGCGGGCATAGGTGAGTATGGCGGAGTGCAACCGTGCCACGTCGCCCAGCAGATAGTAGAACCCGTTGCCGCTGGTTTTGCGTGCCGCGTCCAGATCCAGCCCGCCCCGCGCCTCCATGATGTCCACGTGGTAGGGGATTGCAAAATCGGGCACAGTCGCTTCGCCGTAGCGCGTAATCTCGACGTTCTCGCTGTCGTCCTTGCCGATGGGCACGCTCGCATCGATGATCTGGGGGATGGTCTGCATGACTTTTTTTAGCTGCGCGCCCAGTTCGTCCTGCTGACGACCCAGATCTTCCATGCGCGGCGCAATGGCGTTGACCTCGGCCTTGGCGGCCTCGGCCTCGTCGCGCTTGCCCTGTGCCATGAGTGCGCCGATTTGCTTGCTGACCACGTTGCGCGTGTTGCGCAGCGCGTCCACCGCCGCGATGGTCTCGCGCAGTTGCTTGTCCAGCGCCAGCGCCTCGTCCACCAGCGGCAGCTTGGCGTCCTGAAATTTCTTGCGGATGTTCTCGCGCACTTTTTCGGGGTCAGCACGCAGGGCTTTGATGTCGATCATGGGGGTGCTCCTTATGGCGTTATCGAATTGATTATATCAACATTGGTCAAAAAGTCTGTGGGGCTTATCACACAAGCATCCGCCGGGAAATGCTTTGCGTTTCCAGTGATTAAGTACGCCCCTGCCGTTTTAGCAACATCGTAGAATTTCTGGTCGTCCTCGTGAAAGCATTTCTCGCTGGCGGGTGATGCTGTAATGCACGAACCAAAGCGCACAATTAACCGTAGAACATCAGCAATATCCTGCGCAGAAAATGAAAATTTGGGGCGATGCAAAACGGCTACGTACTCCGCAAAAATTTCTTGGCTGTAATAAATGGACAGTTCCAATTGAGACAACAGCCCAACAACCTCTGCTGGGTTGCTTTTTTCGCGCAACAGGGCAGAGACGATGATATTGGTATCCAGAACGGCATAGATCATGCTTGGATGACCGAACGCCTTTTTTCAGCGCGATAAGCCGCGATTTCGGCATCAATTTCGTCCATGGACATCTGATCTGTGCCTGCTCTTTTGGATTTGCTTTGCATTTTTTTCATCGTTTGCGCAAGGCGTAACGAACGCAAAAGAGTGGCTAGATGCTCGACCTCGTCAGAATTGAGTACAGGAAAAAATACCCCCGTTGCTTTCCCCTCATAGGTGACAACGACTTCTTCGTTATTCGCGATTTTCTGGCAAATTTCTTCAGGCCTTGCGCAGATTTCTTTCATGGTCATCGTGCTCATGTGTGTGCCCTCCTTAACAAGCATAGTATACACAAAATTCGCGAGAATGTCAAACATTCTCCTTCCTTAAATCCAGCAAAATCTCATCATGCGCCAGCGTCAATGCGCGTTGCACGACACCTGCGGCACTTAACATCCGCCGCGATGCACGCATCTCCACCGTGTCGGCGTATTTGTCGCTCAGATAGCACACCTCGCGGATACCCGACTGGATGATCGCCTTGGCGCAGTTGTTGCAGGGGAACAGCGCCACGTAGATCCGCGAGCCGCGCAAATCTCGCCCGCCACTGTTGAGAATCGCGTTGAGCTCCGCGTGGCAGACATACAGGTACTTGTTGTCTTCCCCCTCACGCGCCCACGGGAATTCGTCGTCGCTACACCCGGCGGGCATCCCGTTGTAGCCCACGGACATGATGCGGTTGTTTTCGCCCACAATGCACGCGCCCACTTGGGTGGAGGGGTCTTTGCTCCGCCGCCCGCTGAGCAGCGCCAAACCCATGAAATACTCGTCCCAACTGATGTAATCCTGCCGTTTCATCCCGCACCTCCCGCATTGTTGCCTAGATTATACCAGTTTTTGCGTGCTATTGCAAGAGCGCGTTTTCAATCGCGTGTAGGGGCGGCAACCTGCCGCCCGTGTGCGCTCCCTACAGCCCATATTTTCGTGCAAAGATTTCTAATTTGCGAAAAATCTTCCAAATTTGTTCATATTTTCCCGTGGAGAAAATACGCTTGCGCAGAGTGTGTTATAATTCTCTCACGATACTGCGAGGAAAGGAGTTGCCCACCATGGAACAATTGTTCGAAATCATCAACACCCTGATCGATTTTGTCCTCAATGCCATTGACACGATTGTCTCGTTTGTCGAGAGCTTTGGCAAATAAGTCGTGTTGTCCTTAGTCCCTGCCCAGTCACGGGCGGGGACTTTTGTTGTCACAGCAAGATATACAGCAGCATCGCCAGCAACGTGTTGTCCGCCCCCTCGGCGCGTAGTAGCATAATCAGCGGCAACAAAAAGGCAGCGTCCTCGCTGAACAACCCCGATGCCAGATGCACCTTGTCGGCGTTTTTGGGCACTGTGTTGGACTTATGCCGCTTCGGCGGCGCGGCTTGCGCTTTGGGCGCGGGACGCTTCGGCGGCGGGGGAGGGGATGGACGTTGCCCTCGCGCTGGTGCGGGCGGCGGTTTGGGTGTTGGTGCGGCGGCGTAGCGTTCCACGCCGTGTTCCGCGCGGAAAAACGGTGGTAGGGGGTTTTGTTGTCGTGGGGGTTGTAGGGGCGCGTCATGACGCGCCCGCGGGGGCGCAGGGGCTTGTGTGGGTTGCGCCCGTTTTTGCATCGCAAACGCCGTGCGCACAGCCTCCTCGCGCATCCGCGCCCACTGTTCCGCCGTGTAATCCACCCAATCCCTCCCGTCCTATTGTAGGGGCGACCGTCCCGGTCGCCCGCTGATTCCCCACAAACCCTTCAGATATCAGCCAGTCAACCCACCACCAATTGTCCATTGTCAATTGTAAATTGCATCAAACGATGCCTGTTTCTTGCAAGATGGGCAACAGCTCCATCGCACGCAAAAAGCCTAAGGCTTGGTCAGCCTTTCGGCGGTGCGGTTCGGTCAGGTGGGGTTTGATGGCCTCGATGAGTGTGGAGCGGCTGTCGGGTTTGGGTTTGTGGCTGAGCACGGACTGTAGCTTCGTGAGCATTGCCGGATCGAGCGCGAACTGCGGCGCGGGCTCTTGTGGCGGATAGTCTGTGCGCTCGCCTTCGGTCTCTGCGCCAGATGCCCCGCCAAACAGCTGTGCGGCCATGGCACGCATCTGTGCCATGTCCGCCTCGCTCAAAGAGCCGAGCATCTCTTGCAGTGGATCTGCCATGTGCGCACCGCCTAATCTTTCTCGCCCATGCGGCGCATGAGCTCTTTGGCCTGCCACGACCCCATCAGCTTATCTACGGCCGCCTTGTCGCCCATGAGCTTGTGCAGCTGCTCCTGCATGTTCGGGTCAAGCGCATCGGTGATCCGCGCCGCGACTTCTTTTTGCGCCTCCGCGCGACTTTTACCCTGCGCTTGCAATTGGCGCATCAGCCGCAGCGCTTCATCCAAGAATAATGTGTTTTCCATTGCAAACCCTCACTTTTTGTGCTATAATGCCCGGGACAGTTCGCTATCATCATATGAGCGACACAGAAAGGAAATGCCTATGCGTCTGTTGGTGTTTTCCGATTCCCATGGCCGCGCCAGCGGCATCCTCGATGCCCTGCACGACCAACCAGAGACCGCCGCCGTCTTCTTTTTGGGCGATGGTCTGCACGACATCGAGTTTGCTCGTCAGGCATACCCCCGCCTGCCGTTTCACCTCGTGCCCGGCAATTGCGACTACAACCCCGGCGCACTCGTCGCCGTGGACGAATGTACCTGCGCCGGCGTGCGCCTGCTGTATACCCACGGACATCTGTTCCACGTCAAGGGCGGCACGGCGGCGTACCTGAAAGAAGCGCAGGCACGCGGCGTGCGCATTGCCCTCTTCGGGCACACGCACGTGCCCGCTCTTTCCTACGAAGAGGGAATCTATCTCTTCAACCCCGGCAGCATTGCCCAGCGCAGCTACGGCATCATCGACCTCCCCCCCGCAGGCATTGTCTGTTTTCACGCATTTGCAGAGGGCAGACGTTAGAAGACAGAGGGCAGAGTTCAAGGAAATTCTGCCTTCTGCCCTCTGATTTCTGTCTTCTGTCTAAGCCAACAATGCCCCAATCACCGCGTTCGAGAGCAAAAAGCCCTTGCGCGTCAGGAGCATCCCGTTTTCGTCACAGATCAGCAAGCCGTGCCGCTCTAGGGGCGCGGCCTTTGCGCGTAGCTCTGCGGGAATCGCGTGCCCAAAACGTGCCTGTACAGCGTCCGCACGCAAGCCCTCGCGCAGGCGGAGCGCCAGCATGGTGTATTCCGCAAAGTCGCCGCCGCGCCCGTCGGGGACTGTCCCGTCCCCAGCGAGGAAGCCCGCCAAATCGCGGGGCGCAAAAAAGCGTTGCCCCGCCAAAAACGAGTGCGCCCCCGGCCCAACGCCCCAATATTCTTCGCTCCGCCAGTATTTCAAGTTGTGCTGACTTTCAAAGCCCGGCCGCGCAAAATTGCTGATTTCGTACTGCGCAAAGCCCGCTTTCTCCAGCGTTTCGCACGCCTGTATATACAGTTCCGCCGCCGCGTCCTCGTCTGGCAGATCCAGCGGTCTGTGGGCAAAGGGCGTGCCCGGCTCTATTTTCAGCAGGTACGCGCTCACGTGCTGTACCCCTGCGTGTGTCGCGAACTGTAGTGTTGTCCGCAAGCTGTCCGCGCTTTGCCCCGGCACGGCGAGCATCACGTCCAGCGAGATGTTCGCAAAGCCCGCGCTTTGCAGCGTTTGCACAGCACGCGCCACGTCCGCCGTATTGCCGCGCCGCCCCAGTGCACGCCGCTCCGTGTCCACCGCCGACTGCAAACCCAGCGACACGCGGTTATAGCCCGCGCGGCGCAGGGCGGCGCAGTCCAAATCCGGCACATCGCTGGGATTGATCTCAAGCGTGATTTCTGCGTCGTGCACCAGCCGACCTTGCACAGCCTCCAAAATTCGCAACAAACGCGCCGTGCCCAGCTGTGACGGCGTGCCGCCGCCCAAATAGACTGTCGAGAGGGGATTGTCACGCGTGGACAAGATTTGGCAGACGCGTTCTGTGTAGGCATCTTTCTGCGCGTCTGTGCCGCGCAGTGAATAAAAATCGCAATACGGACACTTGCCCCGACAGAACGGAACGTGCACATACAGGCCAATGGCCGCGTGCGCCACGGCTATTGCCCGTCCGTGGGCGCGGTGAGCTGCACCGACAGTTCCACGCCAATGTCGCCCGGTGCGATGATCAGTTCGTTGTATAGCTTCAGAACTTCCTCCACAAACGGGGTGAAGCTCTCCGCGCTGTCGGCGGCTTTTTTCACGTCCAGCCCAATCGCCTTGTCGCCCCAAGCGGCGTCATAGGAATAGACAACGGGCTTGCCCAACGCGACCGCCGTCACGCCCGCCGAGGGCTGCACCGCTGGGCTGAGCGCAATGTCCACACGCGCACAATCGCCCAACAGCGCCAGCAGGAGCAGCGCATTGACCGACAGAAAGGAGCGGACGTTTTGCTCGTCTTTTTCATACATCTGCAGCGTTTGCGCTTCGGCAAAGCTGTAGTGGAAGGTGCAAGTGTAGGGCTCTTTTTGCGTCTGCGGCACAAGCCCCACGAACGTCAGCCCCGGCGTGGGCGGCAAGAGCGCCATGAGGCCCGCGGGGAACTCTTTGAGCGTGGGCGTCTTTTTACTCAGGAGCTGTGCAATCTGCTCTTCGGTGCTCAGCGTCGTGGGCTCGGATGGGTCAGCGCTCGGCGCATCCTTCCCTTCGCCGCAGGCCACCAAAAGCCCCGTGAGCAGGGAAATAATCAGCAGGAGTGTCAAAAAACGTTTCATTTCTAGTCCTCGCTTGGGTGGTAATGCGCGTTCAAGGTCTCGTCGTCCACGCGGTCGAGTTCCGCACGCGGGAGCTGAGACAGCAGTTCCCAGCCCAGATCCAGCGTTTCGTCAATGCTGCGATTCTCCGTGAAGCTCTGGCTCAAAAAGCGGCTCTCAAACGCACGCCCAAAGATCATCAGCTTGCGGTCGGTCTCGCTCAGCTCGTCCTCACCAATGACCGATGCCAGCGCCTTTGCGTCTTGCACTTTGGCGTAGGAGGCGAAGAGCTGGTTGGCCACGGCGTTGTGGTCGGCGCGGGTGTAGCCCTCGCCGATGCCGTCCTTCATCAGCCGCGAGAGGCTCGGCAGCACGCTCACGGGGGGATAGACACCCGTGCTGTCCAGCTCGCGCCCCAGCACGATTTGCCCCTCGGTGATGTAGCCCGTCAGATCCGGGATGGGGTGTGTGATGTCGTCACTGGGCATGGTGAGGATGGGGATTTGCGTCACGGAACCGGGCTTTGCTTTCAGGATGCCCGCCCGCTCGTAGAGCCCCGCAAGGTCGCTATATAGATAGCCCGGAAAGCCCTTGCGTCCGGGGATTTCGCCTTTGGAGGAGCTGAATTCGCGCAGTGCCTCGCAGTAGCTGGTGATGTCCGTTAGAATCACGAGCACGTGATAGCCCTGCTCAAAGGCCAGATATTCCGCCGCCGTCAAGGCGCAGCGCGGCGTAATGACGCGCTCAATGATGGGGTCGTTGGCCAGATTCAGGAACATCACCACGCGGCTCATCACGCCCGCCTGCTCGAACGAGTCGATGAAGTACTGCGCCACGTCGTTCTTCACGCCCATGGCCGCAAAGACGATGGCGAACTTACTCTGCCCGTCCGCGCCCACGTCGGCAATGTTGGACTGGCGCACCAGCTGCACCGCCAACTCGTTGTGCTTCATGCCCGAGCCGGAGAAAATGGGCAACTTCTGTCCACGAATGAGGGTCGCCAGCGCGTCGATGGAGCTGATGCCCGTGTGGATGTAGTTGCGCGGATATTCGCGGCTGACGGGGTTCATGGGCTGACCGTTCACGTCGCGTCGCGTTTCGGCGTAGACTTCGCCCAACGCGTCTTTGGGGCGACCGAGGCCGTCAAACGTGCGCCCAAGAATCTCTTTCGAGAGCGGCAACTCAATGGGCTTGCCCGTAAAGTGCGTCTGCGTGTTTTCCAGCGAGAGGCCGCGCGTGCCCTCGAAAACCTGAATGACGAGCTTGTCGCCCTCCACCTTGACCACACGTCCCACGCGTACCGTGCCATCGGTCAGGCGCAGCTCCACCATTTCGTCGTATTGTGCGCCGGGCACGCCTTCCAGCGTCACCAAAGGGCCGACAATTTGCGTCAGGCCGCTGTATTCAATGATCATGTTATGTCGCTCTCCACGCTTTCTGTTGTGCATCTGTTGTGCATATATTATACACTTTTGCGCCGAAAAACGCAAGAGAAAAATTAACGAATAGTGAATAGTGAATAGTGAATAGTGAATAGGTTTTGGGGTGTTCACCTGTAGGGGCGGATATCATCCGCCCGTGGTTATATTGTAGGGGCGCAACGAGGAATGAGGGTGCAGGATACAGGCATGAGGGTTGTAGGGGCGAGCTGCGCTCGTCCGCTGTGTTATTTTGCGTCGAACTATTGCAATCTTGCGCAGTTTTTGTTATAATATGGATGCACAACCTAAACGGTAGGCGGTTGCACCCCCTGTTTCTCCGTAGCATCTCGAGCACTCTCACGAGTGCCGAACGTTCGGAAAGGGGGGAATGCATATGGACAACACATTGGCGATGGTCATGTTGATCTTGATCTTCGCAACTGGGTACATCCTATCGCTTCGTTCTAACAAAACGAAGTAACCGCCACTATCCCCTGCGGCGGTTACTTCGGTAATACGCTAGGGGGCGCAACCGTCTATACGGTCGTGCCGACGACGCAGGTGCTACAACACCTGTGTCGTCTTCAATTATACAATATATTGTGCCAAATGTCAAGCCTTTGCAACCCAAAATCACAGAGCAAGGCAACCCTACCCGCAGGGCGACCCTACCCGCAGGGCGACCCTACCCGCAGGGAACAGGCAAGGGTCGCCCCTACAACAATTGTACATTGTTCTTTGTTAATTGTTCATTACTCTCGTCTCAGTGCCTCAATCGGGTGCATTTTCGCCGCGCGGCTGGCGGGGTAGATGCCGAAGAACATGCCGATGGCGCTGGAAAAGCCCACGGCGATGGCCACGGTCGCGCCCTGTAGCTTGATGGGAATCGCCAGATACGACGCCACGGCGGACGCGCCGCCCACCCCCAACGCCAAACCGATGAGACCGCCAATCACGCAGAGTATCACGCTCTCTGTGAGGAACTGGAACAAAATCGTGCGCGTTTTCGCGCCCAATGCCTTGCGGATGCCGATCTCCCGCGTGCGTTCGGTGACGGAGACGAGCATGATGTTCATCACGCCAATGCCGCCCACCAGCAGGCTGATGGCACTCACCGCCGCAATAAAGGTGGTAAAGATTTTAATCACGCTGTCGAGCAGGTTAATCATGGTCGCCATGTTGACGGCCTTGTAGATCTCGTTTTCCGCGTCGCCGTTGCCGTGGCGGGCATAGAGCACGTTCTGCGCCAGCGGGGCAATTTGGTCGAGCAGCTTCTCGTCCTCGGCCACAATATACACCGTGTTGTAGCCATACACGTTGCCCGTCATGCGATCCAGCAGCGTCAGCGGGACGGACATGCCAATGGCCGAGCCCATGGCCATGCCGCCCATCATGTCGCCCATCGCCTCGGTCTGTGCGCGCATTTCGTCGTCGCCCAGCATCTTCATGTTGGCAATGCCGATGACACGCACGCGCACACTTGCGCCGCCCTGCTTTGTGATGGTGATGGTCTCGCCCACGGCGGATTTGTAGCCAAAGAGCATGTTGCTCGTCAGCTCGTCAATCACGCACACGGGCGTGGCGGCGTCGAACTCCTCCTTGGAAAAGAAGCGACCGTGGAGCATGGTCGCGCCGCCTGCCTGTTGCAGGTCGGGCGTGCCGGCCAGAATCATGGCGGGTTTGTTTTTGGCGTACTCCGTGTTCGCTGTGCCCATATCCATCACAAAAGGGGAGACATAGCGCACGCCGTCAATGCCCTTGAGCTCCTCCACGTCCGCTAGCGTGATGTAGTCGGCAGGCTCAGCAAAGCGACTGGTGCTCACGGAGACCACGGACTGCCCCATCTCGCGGATCATGCCCACAATGTAGTCACGTCCGCCGTTGCCCAGCGTGATGATGGCAATCACAGCCGCCACGCCGATGATGATGCCCAGCATCGTCAGCAACGCCCGCATCATGTTCGAGCGAATGCTAAACACAGCAATGCGGATATTTTCTTTGATGTTCATAAAAAACCAATCCAGATGCGAAATTCGTAGGGGCGACCCTTGTGGTCGCCCT
>JAISJQ010000010.1 GCA_031261445.1 Oscillospiraceae bacterium
CGCCATTCATGACGATTTTGGGCCAGCATCGTGATGAAATCGCGCAAAACGCCGCAGAAACCCGATTCGCATAGCATTAGATCGTTTTGAACTGGGGGTAATTAGAGGGAGTCAATTGACAATGAACAATGAACAATTTTTCTCACACAAAAACCAGTGGGTTTTCTGGAAACCCAAACGAACCAAAAAAAGCCGATAGTGATAGCGAACGTGAACGTAGGGGCGCACGTCCCCGTGCGCCCGCTGATTCTCACAAACGTAGCGGAGGGCAAATTGCCGCCCCCTACAGACCTCACGCCTGTATCCTCATCCCTCGATGTAGGGGACGCCGCCCTCGGCGTCCCGTGGTTATTTCAGATGTTTCCTAACCAACGGGCGACCGGGGACGGTCGCCCCTACACCAACGGCAACGGGCGGATGATATCCGCCCCTACAGGCCTCATTCCTCCCGCCTCAATGCCCCTACATCCCTCATGCCACAACAATTGTTCATTGTTCATTGTCAATTGTTCATTGCATAAGCCTCTTGCATTTTTTGCGAAAAAAAGGTACAATAGTGCAAACGCACAAACGCGAAGGAGACCACCATGCGCTTCACCTCTGGACAACCGTTCAAGATTTTGCAGATTGCCGACGCCCAAGACGGGCCCGTCATTGCACCCGATACTCTCAAACTCATTGCGGCGGCGCTGGACAAAGTCCAGCCGGATCTTGTGGTGCTCACGGGCGATCAGGTCAAGGGCTACGCGGCGTCCTTCCGCGCAAAGGGTGCGGCGCAGACCCCCGGCCGTATCCGCAAAGCCTTGCACGATTTGCTCGCGCCTGTGGTCGAGCGGGGCGTGCCCTTCGCGCCGACTTTTGGCAACCACGACACCCAAGGCTTTTCGGGCGACACGGGCAAGAGGGCCCAGATGGGCTTTTACAAGGAGCTCCCCGGTTGCTTAGCGCCAACCGCTGACGGCGACGACCCGGGCACATACAGCCTCCCCGTCGCCTCTGCCGACGGGACGCGCATCGCGCTGAACGTCTACGTCATCGACTCCCAAGGCGGCGAGGGCACGGGCTATGCGCCCGTCAAGCCGGAGCAGATTGATTGGTATCGCGCACAGCGTGACGCGCTGGCGGACGGCGGCGTGCCCGTACCGTCCATCGTCTTTCAGCACATCCCTGTGCCGGAATACTACGAGGTGCTTGACCGCTGTGAGAAAAAAACGCCCGGCAACATCCGCGCCTACCGCAACTATGCCGGCTACTGGAAACCCAATGCCGACAAGGTCTATCAGCTGGACTACATGGGCGAATCCGTGGCGTGCCCGGACGTGAACACGGGCGAGTTCGCCGCCATGCTCGAGCAAGGGGATGTCTTCGCCATGAGCGTGGGGCACGACCACAAAAACAGCTGGGCGGCGCACCACCCGGCAGGCATGGATCTGTGCTACTGCCCCGGCAGCGGCTTCAACACCTATGGCCCGGGCATCGACCGCGCCGTGCGCGTGTTTGAAATTCCTGAGGAAAATCCCCGCGACTACAAGACCTACACCCTGCGCTTCCGCAACCTGTGCGGAAAAAAAGTGGTGCACCCCTTCCTAAACTTCATCAACGCCAACACGCCCACCAATCTGGATGATGCCCTGCGCATGGGGCTGGGGCTCCTCGGCATTCTCGCGGGCATAGGCGCGGCGATTGCGGCGGCGTGGTATTTCCTCTTGCGCTGATTGTTTTGGCGGTATTTGTTTGAGAGGGGGTTACTGTAATGGCACTGATGGATATGACGCGCGAAGAAGCTCTGCTACTTGCAAGAGCAGATAGAGACCTCGCTTTTTTGGGAAAAACAGACCTTGTCTGTCCGCGTTGCGGCAACGGCTTTGCCGTGGAGGAACACGGAAATAGCTACGTCTTCCGTTGCAAAACGCCCGGCTGTTTGTCCGAAACCGTCAGGGGCATTTAAGCACAATGCTCCATTAAGGCGCATGGCAGTGGCATTCTCTTGTGCGTCTCTTTGATCTTTCACTATTTTTTCTGCGAAGTTCCATACATTTCCACATTATCACTTGACAAGCAGGTGCTGTTTGTGGTATAATTCGCTACTGTACATTATTGTGCACTTCTGTGCACTGGTACGGGTTTAGGGACGATGAAGACGAACTGGGAGAAAGGAAACAGGCATTTAGGTTCTGCCCTTGTTGGAAGGGTTTTAACCCGAATGCCTGTCTCCTTCTCCCCTGACAACAGAATAAGAGGAGCGGTCAATCAATGCTGAAAACGAGGACAGAAAAACGCGGCAGCAGCGAACGCCAGAGCTTTGGGCAACTGGAAAAAATCATGGAAATGCCCAATCTCATTGAGGTGCAACTCAATTCCTATCAATGGTTTCTGGATGAAGGCCTGCGTGATGTCTTCCGAGACATGGCGACCATTTCCGACTACACAAGCAAGTGGGAGCTGTCGTTTGTGGATTACCGCATGGACGACAACCCGAAGTATACCATCAAGCAATGCAAAGAACGCGACGCCACCTACGCGCGACCCCTGCGCGTAACGGTGCGTTTGCGCAACACCCAAACCGGCGTGGTCAAAGAGAGCGAAGCGTACATGGGCGACTTCCCCGTCATGACCGAGCAGGGCACGTTTGTCATCAATGGCGCCGAGCGCGTAGTGGTCAGCCAGCTGGTACGCTCGCCGGGCTGCTACTTCCAAATGACCCACGACAAAACGGGCATTGAGCTATACACCTCCACCATCAACCCCAGCCGGGGCGCGTGGTTGGAATACGAGACCGACGCCAACGAGCTGGCCTACGTCCACATCGACAAAAGCCGCAAGATCTATCTCTCCACGCTCATTCGCGCGTTGGGGAGCTTGGCAGAACTGGGGCACGTGCCGCCAGAGCTGGTGATGAGCACCAACGAGGAGATTTTAGACTTCTTTGGCGACGACCCCAAAATGAAGGCGACGCTGGAGAAAGACGAGACCCAAAACGGCGATGAAGCCGTGCTGGAAGTCTACCGCAAGTTGCGCCCGGGCGAGCAAGTGAACCTAGAGGGTGCGCGTCAGCACGTGGCCAACCTGTTCTTTGACCCGCGCCGCTACGACATCAGCCGCGTGGGACGCTACAAATACAACAAAAAGCTCGGCCTCGCCAGCCGCCTGGAGGGTTGCACTCTTGCGCAACCCATCGCCGACCCTGCCACGGGCGAAATCGTCGCCGAAATTGGTGACGTAATTGACCGCGCCCGTGCGCTGGAGCTGGAACAGCTGGGCGTGCAAACGGCGTATGTGCGGCCGGAGTTCGCCGACCACGATGTGCGCATTTATGGCAACGGCATGGTCGATCCCCTGCCGTACCTGCCCGAAACCATCACGCAGGCGGATCTGGAATCCGTGGGCATCCGCGAGAAGACGCGCTACACGGTGCTGACCGAAATCATCGCGCAGCACGGCACAGAAGACCACGACAACCTGCTGGATCAACTGCGCCTGCGCCGGGACGACCTTGTGCCGCCCACCATCTGCGCGGAGGACATTTTCGCCTCCATCAACTATCTAGACAACCTCGCCTTCCGCATCGGCACAACGGACGACATTGACCATCTGGGCAATCGCCGCATCCGTTCGGTGGGCGAACTGCTCCAAAACCAGTTCCGCATTGGTCTGGCGCGTTTGGAGCGGCAGGTGAAGGACCGCATGAGCCTGCAGGCCAACGAGGAAGAGGACAACATCACCCCCGCCAGCCTCATCAACATCAAGCCCGTCATCATGGCCATCCGCGAGTTCTTTGGCTCGTCTCCCCTCTCGCAATTCATGGGGCAGACCAACCCGCTGGACGAACTGACCCACAAACGCCGCCTGTCCGCCCTAGGACCCGGCGGCTTGACCCGCGACCGCGCCGGCTTTGAGGTGCGCGACGTGCACTACAGCCACTATGGCCGCATGTGCCCCATCGAGACCCCAGAAGGCCCGAACATCGGCCTAATCAGCTATCTGGCGACCTACGCGCGGATCAACCACTATGGCTTCATCGAAGCCCCCTTCCGCCGCGTAGACAAAGAGGCTGGCCGCGTGCTCCATGAAGTGGAATACATGACCGCCGACCGCGAGGACGACTTCATCGTAGCACAGGCCAACGAGCCGCTGGACGAAGAGGGACGCTTCACCAAGAGCCTCATCAACGCCCGCTTCCGCGACGACTTCCTCGAAATCGAGCCGTCCCGTGCGGACTACATGGATGTCAGCCCCCAAATGGTGGTGTCCGTGGCCACGGCCATGATTCCCTTCTTGGAGAACGACGACGCAAACCGAGCCCTCATGGGCGCGAACATGCAACGGCAAGCCGTGCCCCTGCTCATGCCCGAAGCGCCACTGGTGGGCACGGGCATGGAATACAAAGCCGCCGTGGATTCGGGCGTGGTGATCATCGCCAAACGCGCGGGCACGATTACGAAAGTAGACGCAGACAGCATCGAAATCACCACCGACAAAGGCGAAGTGGATGGGTACACCCTGCTCAAGTTCCAACGCTCCAACCAAGGCACGGCGGTCAACCAACGCCCCATCGTGATCAAGGGACAGCGCGTGGAAGAGCGCGAAGTCATCGCCGATGGCCCGGCGACCGATCAAGGCGAAATCAGCCTTGGCAAAAACGCGCTGGTGGCATTCATGACCTGGGAGGGCTATAACTACGAAGACGCCGTGCTCATCAACGAGCGACTGGTGCGCGAGGACGTGTACACGTCCATCCATATTGAAAAGTACGAGCTTGAGGCACGCGAGACCAAGCTGGGCCCAGAGGACATCACCCGCGACATCCCCAACGCTGGCGCGGATGCCCTGCGCGATCTGGACGACCGCGGCGTGATCCGCATTGGTGCGGAAGTGAAGAGCGGCGACATCCTAGTGGGCAAGGTCACGCCGAAGGGCGAGACCGAAATGAGCGCGGAAGAGCGCCTGCTACGCGCGATCTTTGGCGAAAAAGCCAAAGAAGTGCGCGATACCTCCCTGAAAGTGCCCCACGGCGAGTCGGGCATCATTGTGGACGTGGAAGTCTTTAACCGCGAAAACTGCGATGAGCTGAGCGCGGGGGTCAACCAAAAAGTCCGCGTGTATATCGCCCAGAAGCGCAAGCTCTCTGTGGGCGACAAAATGGCCGGACGACACGGCAACAAAGGCGTCGTCAGCCGCGTGTTGCCGCAAGAGGATATGCCCTTCCTGCCCGACGGCACGCCGGTGGACATCGTGCTGAACCCCTTGGGCGTGCCCTCGCGTATGAACATCGGTCAGGTGCTGGAAGTGCACCTGGGCTACGCCGCGCGTGCGCTGGGGCTGAAAGTCATGACGCCCGTGTTCGACGGGGCGCACGAATCCGACATTCGCCAAGCCCTGCTGGACGCAGACCTGCGCGACGACGGCAAGGTCATCCTCACCGATGGTCGCACGGGTCGCCAGTTCGATAACCCCATCACCGTGGGTGTGATGTATTACCTCAAACTGCACCACTTGGTGGACGACAAAATCCACGCGCGTTCCATTGGCCCTTACAGCCTCGTGACCCAGCAACCGTTGGGCGGCAAGGCGCAGTTTGGCGGCCAACGCTTCGGCGAGATGGAAGTGTGGGCGCTGGAAGCCTACGGCGCGGCCTACACACTGCAAGAGATCCTCACCATCAAGTCCGACGATGTCAACGGGCGCACGCGTGCCTACGAAGCCATCACCAAGGGCAAGAACGTGCCGCAACCGGGCGTGCCGGAGAGCTTTAAGGTGCTGGTGAAGGAGCTACAAAGCCTGAGCCTAGACGTGCACGTGCTGCAAGCCGACGGCACAGAGGTGGATCTGAAGCAACAGTTTGACAACGACGACTACGGCCTGCGCGACGAGCGCAGCCGCGCGGCCTACCGCGACTTTGAGCCCAGCCAAGACTTTGAAGAGCTCACGCGCGGCGGCGGAACGGTCGGCTTTATGGCGGGCTATCAAGAGGAAGAAGTGCCTGCGGACGCGGGCGCGGATTTGGGCGTAGGCGGCTTTGGCGGCCTGTCCGGCCTCTTTGCCGCCGCCTTAGACGAAGACGAATCAATCTAGATGCTAGATTATAGAGACTAGAGGCTAGATTCCGCATCCAAACGGGTCTTGTCCTAGTCCACAACATCTAGCCTCTAGTCTCTCATATCTAGCATCTAGCAATGAAAGGTTGACATGCATGGAAAACATCATCTTCGATTCCGTGAAAATCAGCATCGCATCGCCCGAGGACATTCTCAGCTGGTCGAGCGGCGAAGTGGTTAAACCCGAGACCATCAACTACCGCTCCCTCAAGCCGGAAAAGGGCGGGTTGTTCTGCGAGAAAATCTTTGGACCGACCAAGGATTGGGAGTGCTCTTGCGGAAAATACAAGCGCATCCGTGACCGGGGAAAGATCTGCGAAAAGTGCGGGGTGGAAATCACGCGCTCCAAAGTGCGCCGCGAGCGCATGGGGCACATCGATTTGGCCGCGCCCGTGAGCCACATCTGGTACTTCAAGGGCGTGCCCAGCCGCATGGCGTTGATTTTGGACATCAGCCCCCGCGACTTGGAGAAAGTCCTCTATTTTGTCAAGCATGTCGTCATCGATCCCGGCGACACGCCGCTCCTACCGCACCAAGTGCTCGACTCGAAAGAGCTGGAGGACTACCGCGAGCGCTACGGCAACGACTTCAGCGCCAAAATGGGCGCGGAGGCCATTCAGGAGCTACTGGCGGCCATCAATCTGGACGAACTGAGCGTGCAACTACGCGCGGAGATGAACACCGCCAGCGGACAAAAACGCCTCAAAGCCCTCAAGCGGCTGGAGGTGGTGGAGGCATTCCGCCAGAGCGGCAACCGCCCGGAGTGGATGATCCTCACGGTGCTGCCCGTGCTCCCGCCGGAACTGCGCCCCATGGTGCAACTCGACGGCGGCCGCTTTGCCACCAGCGACATGAACGACCTCTATCGCCGCGTCATCAACCGCAACAATCGCCTGCGCAAAATGCTGGAGATGGGCGCACCGGACGTGATTGTGCGCAACGAAAAGCGTATGCTCCAAGACGCGGTGGACAGCCTCATCAACAATGGCCGCCATGGCCGCGCCATGACGGGCGCGAACAACCGCGCACTCAAGAGCCTCTCTGACCTCTTAAAGGGCAAGCAGGGGCGCTTCCGCCAGAACTTGCTGGGCAAGCGCGTGGACTACTCTGGCCGCTCGGTCATCGTGGTGGGGCCAGAACTGAAGATTTATCAGTGCGGTCTGCCCAAAGAAATGGCGCTGGAGCTCTTTAAGCCCTTCGTGATGAAGCGCCTTGTGGAGGTCTTCAACCCCGACGCCATCAACCCGCAAGCCGGCGGCGAAAAGGGTGCGCCCCGCGTGGGCGCGGAGAACATCAAGCAAGCGCGTAAGATGGTGGAGCAGATGAAGCCCCAGGTCTGGGACGCGCTGGAAGTGGTCATCAAGGATCACCCGGTGCTGCTCAACCGCGCACCCACCCTGCACCGTTTGGGCATTCAGGCGTTTGAGCCCGTCCTAGTGGAAGGCCGCGCCATCAAGCTGCACCCGCTGGTGTGTACCGCGTTCAACGCCGACTTTGACGGAGACCAAATGGCCGTGCACGTGCCGCTGAGCGCAGAAGCGCAGGCGGAGGCCCGCTTCCTGATGCTGGCCGCCAACAATCTGCTCAAGCCCTCCGATGGCCGCCCCGTGGTTGTGCCGACGCAGGACATGATTTTGGGCTCGTACTACCTGACGATGGACAAACCCGGCGCGGTGGGCGAAGGCAAGGTGTTCGGCTCGCAGTCCGAAGCGCAGCTGGCCTACGACAGCGGTGCGCTGGAACTGCACGCGCTGTGCAAAATCCGCATCACCAAGCGTGTGAAGGGCATGTATGAGACGCGCCTAGTGGAGACGACCCTCGGTCGCCTGATCTTCAACGAGAACATCCCGCAGAATCTGGGCTTTGTGGATCGCAGCGACAAAGCGCGTCTGCTCGACCCCGAAGTGGGCTTTTTGGTCAACAAAAAGACGCTTTCCAACATCATCGACGTGTGCATCAAGGTCAACGGCACGTCCACCACAGCCGAAGTGCTCGACAAAATCAAAGAGACGGGCTTTAAGTATTCCACGCGTTCGGGCTTGACCGTTGCCGTCAGCGATGCCGTGATTCCTGAGCACAAGAAGGAATACGTCGCCATCGCCGAAGAGCGCATCGCCGCCATTGCCCGCTACTACGAGCGCGGACAACTGACGCAGGAGGCGCGTTCCAAAGCCGTCATCGACACCTGGGAGGACTGCACGCGCCAAGTCGCCGCCAGTCTGAAAGACAGCTTTGACCGCTTCAACCCCATCCACATGATGATGGATTCCGGCGCACGTGGTAACGACAGCCAGCTGCGCCAGCTGGCCGGTATGCGCGGCCTGATCGCCAACACCGCTGGTAAAACCATCGAAGTGCCCATCCGCGCCAACTACCGCGAGGGCTTGAATATCCTCGAATACTTCATCTCCTCCCGCGGCGCACGCAAGGGCTTGGCCGATACCGCCCTGCGCACCGCCGACTCTGGCTACCTGACCCGCCGACTGGTGGACGTCTCCCAAGACGTGATCATCCGCGAGCTGGATTGTCACTGCGCCGAGGGCATTGAGGTGTACGACATCATCGACAACGGGCGCAAGATTGTCCCGCTGGCCGAACGCCTGACCGGGCGTTACCTGCTGGAAGACCTTGTGGACGCTGAGGGTCATGTGGTGCAGTCCAAAGACAACATGATGCACGACCACGACGCCAAACGCGTGGCGGCCTTTGCGGAAGACGCGCACAAAGCGCAAAAAGAGGCGGGCACAGTGGACGAGACGAGCCTAGCCACCGTGACCATCCGCTCCTTGCTCACCTGCGAGAGCGACCACGGCGTGTGCATCAAGTGCTACGGCGCGAACCTGGCCACGGGCGACCCGGTCACTGTGGGCGAGGCCGTGGGCATCATCGCCGCGCAATCCATCGGCGAGCCGGGCACACAGCTGACCATGCGCACCTTCCACACGGGCGGCGCGAAAGACGCGGCGGACATCACCGAAGGTCTCCCCCGCGTGGAAGAGCTCTTTGAGGCACGCAAGCCCAAAACGCTGGCCATCCTCGCGGAAATCCCGGGGCTAGTGAGTCTGGAAGAAATCCGCAAGGCCGAGCACGTGGTCATCACCGACCCAGAAACGGGCGAGCAAAAGCAATACCTCATCCCCTACGGTTTCCGCAAGCGCGTCAAGGAGGGCGACACCGTCCAAAAGGGCGAGACGCTCACCGAAGGCGCAATGAATCCGCACGACATCCTCGCCGTGCTGGGCGTGCATTCCGTCCACGATTACCTCATCCGCGAGGTGCAGCGCACCTACCGTATGCAGGGCGTGGACATCAACGACAAGCACATTGAAGTCATCGTGCGCCAAATGATGCGCAAGATCAAAATCACCGACCCCGGCTCTTCGCGCTTCCTGCCCGGCACGCTGGCGGATAAACGCGAGCTGGTGCGCGCCAACCGCGAGATCCAGGCGCGTTTGGACGCGGGTGAAGAAGACCTGCTGTTCGCCGAGGCCATGCCCACGCTCATGGGCATCACCAAAGCATCGCTGGCGACCGATAGCTTCCTCTCCGCCGCGTCCTTCCAAGAGACGACCCGCGTGCTCACGGAAGCGGCGATCTACGGCAAGATTGACCCGCTGCTGGGGCTGAAAGAGAACGTCATCATCGGCAAGCTGCTCCCCTCTGGTACGGGGATGCAGTGCTACACAGACGTGGAACTCTACGACAGCCGCGACGAAAGCGGCCACGCCGTGCAGTCGCTCGTGAGCGCGATCTAGAGGCTAGGTAAGCAATGAACAATTGACAATGAACAATTGCTTGTTTGGTTGATTGTCCACAGAAAAACTACACTCTCCAGCGGGCGACCGGGGACGGTCGCCCCTACTGCAATCAATGACTGAATCGGTGATTGCCGAATATCCAAAATCTAGCCAATGGGAGTTGGTCATGAAAAAACATCTTCCGCTGATTGGGAAAATCTGCGCGGCTGTGCTGAGTTTGGGCGTGCTGCTGAGCATTGCGTTTCTGCCGCTGGTGCAGCTACACGTGGTGGCCGACGTGGTCAAAGTGGATTTGGACGCGGACATCACTGTCCCATGGATTGTGCGCGTCGCCACCCAAGGCAAAACCGGCGACACGGCACTGGACGGACTGCTCAAGTCCTTCAAGGCCGACGGCATGTGGGACAAGCTGGGCGATCTGCAGGGGCGCATCGTGCTACTGGTGGCATCGCTGTCGCTTTGCGTGCTGTTGGCTGTTGCCATTGCGCTACTCGTGTTCCTGCAAAAACAGCGCGGGCTCTCGCTCCTGCTCAGTTCCGTGGGCTTACTCAGTGCGCTGACGGCGTATGCCTCCGCCTCCGCCATCGTCAATCCCATTGCCACGGGCAAGCTCCAATTCGGCGACATCATCGGCGGTTTGGGTGCACTGGTCAACGGCATGATTGACGTGCAAAAATGCGCCATTGGCTGGGCGTTTACCGAAATTTTGCTGATTTTCTTAGCGCTCGTGATTATGTTCGGCGTGCATGTGATACTGGACTACTTCCGCGCCGACATGGATGCGCTGAAAAAGAAAAAGAAGAAAGCCGCCAAACGCTGAAAGGGACGCCCATGAACCCATCGACCCTCTGCGTCCACGGATGCAAAGACCCCAACGACACCACGGGCGCGGTGACCGTGCCCGTCTATCAGTGCGCCACGTTCGCCCACCCCGGCTTGGGCGAGACCAGTGGCTACGACTACGCGCGCCTGCAAAATCCCACGCGAGAACAGCTGGAAACGCTGGTGGGTGCGCTGGAGCAGGCCGACGACTGCCTCGCCTTCGGCACGGGCATGGCGGCGATTGCTGTGCTGACGGAACTCCTCGCTCCCGGTGACGCGCTCATCGCTTCTGACGATCTTTATGGCGGCACAGTGCGCCTTCTAGACAAAGTGTGCGCCAAAAACGGCGTGCGCGTGGATTATTGCGACACGGGCGATCTCTCCGCCGTGGCGGCACTGCTGGGTGAACACACGCGCCTCGTCTTGGCGGAAACGCCGTCCAACCCCATGATGCACATCACGGACATCGCCGCGCTGGCCGAACTGGTGCACGAAAGCGGCGCATGGCTGGCGGTGGATAACACCTTCCTGACACCCTATTTCTGCCAACCGCTCACGCTGGGGGCGGACATTGTGATCCACTCAGGCACGAAATATCTGGGCGGACACAACGACGCGCTGGCGGGATTTTTGGCCGTGCGCGGGACGGATTTGCGCGAAAAACTGCGCTTTCTCTACAAGACCATCGGCGCGATTGTTGCCCCTTGGGAGAGCTACCTGCTCATTCGCGGCATCAAAACGCTGGCCATTCGCATGGAACGCGCCCAGAGCAACGCGCAGCGCATCGCCGCCTTCCTGCGCGAACAACCCGCCGTCACGCAGGTGCTCTACGCCGGATTGCCCGACGCGCCGGGCTACGAAATCAGCCGCAAACAAGCCAGCGGTTTTGGCGCGATGATCAGCTTTTATGTAGATTCCGCCGATCGCGCTGAGCAGGTGCTCAGCCGCTTGCGGCTCATTCAGTTCGCCGAAAGTCTGGGCGGCGTGGAGTCGCTGTTGACCTACCCGCTGCTCCAAACCCACGCGGATGTGCCGGAGGAAACGCGTGCGCGTCTGGGCATCAACGACCGCTTGCTGCGCCTCTCTGTGGGGATTGAAGACGCAGAAGATTTGCTCGCGGACCTAGCGCAGGCACTGAAATAACGTAAGAAAATGCGATAAACGCGTTGAGAATTGTCCCCCAAATATCTGCCCTCTCTCTTCTGACTTCTGCCCTCTGGAGTACATTATGCGTGCGTTGCTGAGCAGTTTTGGCTTTGCCTTTCGCGGTCTGGCCACCGCCGTGCGGGAGGAGCGCAACTTTCGCGTGCATTTGGTCTGCATGGCGTATATGTACGCATTTTTGGGGCTGTACGACTGGTTTACTTTGACGCGCACGGACTGGGCGCTGCTGTTCCTCGCCAACGCGCTGGTACTGGCGGCGGAGCTGTTCAACACGGGCATTGAGGCACTGACGGATTTGGCGACGCGCAAGCGGCATCCGCTGGCCGCCGTGGCCAAGGATTGCGCGGCCGCAGGCGTGTTGGTCTGCGCCCTGTGCGCCGTGGCGGTGGGCATCGCGGTGCTGTTCCAGCCGGCGGCGTTCGCGTCCATGTTCGCCTATTATCGCACGCACATCGCCATGCTGGTGGCCTTTGTGCTCAGCTTGGGCGTGGCGGGCGTGTTCATTTTTGGCAAGGGAAAGAAATAGACGGATTGTGATGCGCAGTGGCGCATTTCTCCTTCCGAAACATTGTGCACATTGCACAAGAACCACGCAAAAAATTGTGCACAACGCCGTGAAATATCTGAAATATTTGCAAATACCGGGCAAGCTCTTGACAAAAAGCACTGGTTTGTCATATAATACGAGCATCGACAGCAAGGGTGCTGCGCGCGAATTTCGTGCGCGGCACTTTTTTTGTTGAATACAGAAAAAGGGATGGTTCGTATGGCGGAAAATGTGCTAGAGCTGCAAGCCCAAGTGGCCAGCAGCGTTTCTTGGGACTGGACGATTTGGTTGCTGATGGGCGCCGCGCTGGTGTTCTTTATGCAGGCCGGGTTTGCGATGCTGGAGACCGGGCTGACCCGCGCCAAAAACGCGGGCAACATCCTGATGAAAAACCTGATTGATTTCTGCATCGGCACGCCCGCGTTTTTGCTCTTGGGCTTTGGGTTGATGATGAGCGAGGACTACGTGGCGGGCATCATCGGAATGCCGAATCTGGATATTCTCACGAAGTTTGCGGACGGCAGTTTTTCGGAAATCCTCCCCTCTTTCGTCTTCAATCTGGTCTTTGCGGCCACGGCGGCCACCATCGTTTCGGGGGCAATGGCGGAGCGCACAAAGTTCAGCGCCTACTGCATCTACAGCGGCATCGTTTCGCTGGTGGTCTACCCCATTTCCGCTGGCTGGGTCTGGAATTCGGAGGGCTGGCTGGCCAAATTGGGCTACATCGACTTCGCCGGATCGTCCGCCATCCACATGCTGGGCGGCATCACAGCCCTCATCGGCGCGACGTTCTTGGGGGCACGTATCGGCAAGTATTCCATCGACAAGAAGACGGGCAAAAAAGTCGCCCGCGCGATTCCCGGGCACAGCTTGACACTCGCTGCGCTGGGCTGCTTCATCCTCTGGTTCGGCTGGTATGGCTTCAACGGCGCGGCGGCGACGAGCGTCACACAGCTGAGCCAGATTTTTGTGACGACCACGCTCGCGCCCGCCATGGGCACGCTCTCCGCGATGCTCTACACGTGGATCAAAAACGGCAAGCCGGATGTCTCCATGAGCCTCAACGGCGCACTGGCGGGGCTGGTGGCCGTGACGGCTGGTTGCGCGGATGTTGACCCGCTGGGCAGCCTCATCATCGGCACGGTCGGCGGTCTGCTGGTCGTGGTCGCGGCGGAGTTCATCGACAAACGCCTGCAAGTGGATGACCCCGTGGGCGCGGTGGCGGTGCACGGCGTCAACGGCCTGTGGGGCACGATTGCGGTCGGTCTCTTTAAGCATTCCGACACGCTGAACGAGGACGGCGTTGTAACGTCTGCGCGCGGTCTGTTCTATGGCGGCGGCCTGCATCAGTTGGGAATACAGGCTTTGGGCGTTGTGGCGATTGCCGGCTGGGTCGTCGTGACCACGAGCATTGTGTTCTTCCTCATCAAAAAAACGAACGGTCTGCGCTGCTCGGCGCAAGACGAAATCGACGGCTTGGACATCAGCGAGCACGGCCTGCCCAGCAGCTACGGCGGCTTCCTGTTTGATCCAGAAGCGATTGAGCCCTCTGAAATCATCGAGCTGCCCGAAGGCACGGTGGCCGTGGACGAGGCCGTGCCCGTGGTGCGCAAAGACAAACCCGCGCCCGTCGGCGTGAAGATCAGCAAGGTGGATATCATCACAAAGCCCGTGAAGTTGGAAGCGCTAAAGGTCGCGCTCAACGCCATTGGCATCACAGGGATGACGGTCACAAACGTGATGGGTTATGGAATGCAGGGCGGCAGCGTGGAGAAATACCGCGGCGTGGACATCGAAGTGACGTTCGTGCCCAAAGTGAAGCTGGAGATTGTGGTCTGCAAAGTGCCCGTGGAGCTGGTGATTGCAACGGCCAAAAAGGTGCTCTACACCGGGCAACTGGGCGACGGCAAGATCTTTGTCCACGACGTGGAAGACGTAGTCAAAGTCCGCACAGGCGAGCGCGGGTACGACGCGCTGCAGGACGTGGAGTAGCGGAGAAAAAACGGCGGCGGGGCGGACAAACGCCCCGCCGTTTTTTGGTGCTTGACTTTTCTGAAAGAAGTTGCTATACTATCAACCACAGCATAGCGAACCCGCGCCATGCGCAACACAATCAGAAGGAGAAAACAAATGGAAACAACAACCCCAACACATGATTTTACATCAACCCCATCGACGCTGAAAAAAGCGTTCAGTGCTTTGCTCGCGCTTTTGCTGGTGGCAGGGGTGTTTTTTGTGGTGCCCGTTTCGGTTTTTGCGGACTCTGATGACACACTTTCTGGTGCCAGCACTTATACGCTGGGAACAACTGTAAACGGTATTATCGCAGAGAATGAAGAGCGCGATCATTACAAATTCACGCTTTCAAGCTCAGGCCGCATTACGTTGAAGGGCACATTCTATACCGAGCGTGTAACCTTGAAATTGTATGATGACAGTGGTAGCGAGGTTTCACGTGATTATGTGAATTGGAACGCAACGACGAAACGCGCGGATATTTCTGGCCAGACCTGGGATTTGAACGCGGGCACTTATTATTTCTGTGTCGAAAAACGTTCTGATAAAACGGGGAGTTACAATTTTAGCATTTCTTTTAACTCGGCTTGGGAAAGCTTTCTGGAAACAAATTTTTCTGGTAATAACAGTTATGACACTGCAAACCCCATCGTGCTAGGAACAACCTATAATGGACTTATTGCGTGCCATCTTGACAGCGCAGATTTTTACAAATTCACGCTTACAACCTCAGGTCGTATTGCCTTGAAAGGTACATTCTATACCGAGCAGGTAGCCCTAAAATTGTATGATGACAGCGGTAGCGAAGTGTCACGTGATTATGTTTATTGGAATGCAACGACGAAACGTGCGGATGTTTCTGGGCAGATTTGGGATTTGAATGCGGGCACTTATTACTTCTGTGTCGAAAAACGTTCCGATAAAACTGGGAGTTATGATTTTAACATTGCTTTTAATTCGGCTTGGGAAAGCTTTAAGGAAACCAATTTTTCTGGCAATAACAGTTATGATACTGCGAACCCAATCCTGCTAAGGACAACCTATAATGGACTTATTGCGTGCCATCTTGATGACGCAGATTTTTACAAATTCACATTGCCAACCTCTGGCCGCATCACCTTGAAAGGTACATTCTACACTGAGCGTGTAACCTTGAAATTATATGATGACAGTGGTAGCGAAGTTTCGCGGGATTATGTTAATTGGAATGCAACAACAAAACGCGCGGATATTTCTAGCCAGACTTGGGATTTGAACGCGGGCACTTATTATTTCTGTGTCGAAAAACGTTCCGATAAAACGGGGAGTTATAGTTTTACTCTTTCAAAAGAATTTACCGTCAACTTCAACGCCAACGGAGGCACGGCAGTTGCGGCGAAGAACATCGCCCAAAACACCGCCATCGGCACTCTCCCCTCCTCCACCCGCACGGGCTACACCTTCAAGGGCTGGTATACCGCCAAAACGGGTGGCACGAAAATCAACAAAGACACCAAAGTCACAAAGAACATCACCTACTATGCCCAGTGGACGGCGAAGAAATTCACCGTGACCTACAGTGCCAACGGCGGCAAAATTGGCACAGCCACCAGCGCGAAAAAGAGCGTGACCTACGCGAGCAAGTACGTCCTGCCGACAGCACCGAAACGCACGGGGTACAAATTCGCGGGCTGGTACACCGCAAAGACAGGCGGCACGAAAGTCACGGCGAGCACGGTGGTGAAACTCAGCAAGAACCAGACGCTTTACGCGCACTGGACGGCGAACAAATATACCGTGACATTCAACGCCAATGGCGGATCTGCCGTCAAGGCGAAGAGCATCAGCTACAACACCGCCGTGGGCGCATTGCCCACACCTACGCGCAAGGGCTACAAATTCAGCGGCTGGTACACCGCGAAGTCTGGCGGGACGAAAATCGCCAAGACCCAGAAAATCACCAAAGCCGTGACTTACTATGCGCACTGGGCGAAGAAGAAATAGTGCAGGTTCGCAAAGCGGCGCAGAGCAGAGGCTCTGCGCCGCTTTGGCGTGGGGGACGTTCAAAAAATCGGCTTGCAATCGCCAGACGTTTGTGCTATAATCAAAGCATCCCAAAGAGAAGGTGACAGAGCCATTGAAAAACATCCTCCAAAAGGTGCTTGATCCCTTTGTCTATCTGTTTTGGGCGGCACAAATCCAAATTCTGGTGGCCTTCCCGCCTCTGCATGGTCTGGCCATCAAACACGGGATGAACGCCGATCGCTCCCGCAAGCTTTGGATCAAACTGCTTTTTCAAGTGTTGGTGCGTGCGCCCGGTGCGTTTTTTGCCCATGTAAGCGACAAAATTCGGCGTCGCACGGTGCTCCCGCGCGTGAGTTATGCGGTCACAACGCGTTGCACGCTCAACTGCGACAACTGCATCGTGCACGTACCGGACATTGAACACCCAGCGGACATTCCCGCAGAGCGCTGGATCGAGGATCTGCAAGCGCTGTTGCAGTGCGTGGACACCATCTACGTGCTCACACTCGCGGGCGGCGAAGCGTTTTTGCATCCGCAGCTGGATGAACTGCTCCGCTTCTGCGCCGCGTCCAGCCAAATCGGCGACATTGACGTGGCAACGAACGGCACGATCATCCCCAACGAAGAGGTGCTCGCGGCACTGCGAGACGCGAAGGCAACGGTGCGCATCAGTCGCTATGGGGCGGCACTGCAACCGAAGGTGGAAGAGCTGAAAAGCCGGCTAAAAGAGTACTCGATTGCCTATATGCACGAGGCGGGCGGATACTGGTACAAACCCGTGAGCTTGGACGAGATTCAACCCGGATCAACTAAACGGCGTTATCGCGTTTGTGCGCAACAGTTGTGTTTGGTCTATTATCATCGACAAATCCATAAGTGCACCGCATCGGCGGTTTTGGCGGAAGTGGGCGACCGCATTGAGGCGATCGATTATGTGGATTTGCGCGACCTCTCCCCTGCCGCATTTCGTGCCGCATATCAACGCTGGCACAAAAAGCGCGAACTGACCGCCTGCGCCTACTGCCCGGGCGCGTCCTACGAAGCGCCCAGAGTCCCCGTGGCCGTGCAACGTGCGCGGAATCTTTCGCACACGCATAGATAAGGAGTTGGCCGGAATGCTTGATTGGTTTTATGAACACGCACGCGTATCACACCACGTCACAGAAGATGAATTGCGCTTCGTGGCGTATCTTGCGTTTCTTGTGCTGATTTATTTCGTTCAGCGTTCGGCGAAATTCAACGCGCGGGCGGAGCTGGTCTATCCAGATTCCACAACCATTTTCCGCAAGTTTGCGCGCACCGCCACCAAAAACGCGCGTCGGCGCTTTGCGAAAGAAAACTATGTGCGCGAATCCATCGGCTATCTTGCGCCGCCCCTGTCACCCAGATCCTTCGATTTTTTGCATAAGTTTGGGATACCCAAATTTCTGGATAAATTGGAAGAAAACGTATATACAAAGTGGCGTCTGCAACCCGATGTACACAACGAAAGACGCATCAGTTTTTTTTGGTTGTGCTTCACTGCCACGACCTATGTCGTCATGCACAAAATCCTGCGAGAAAGCGTGTTCGACCCCTCCATCATCCTCATTCGCATGACTGGAGACGATGGAATCAAATTGCTCACCAACTTTTTTATCTATACTTTATACTGTATTCTGCTTTTCGTGCCATTTTTCCTCATTCGAAAAAATCGCGAATTTGTTTTTGACATGGCGACCATCTACTTTCTGCTGTATATTGCCATCGACAAGCTGATCGTTTGCTGGAACACCGGTTGCTGTCTAGGCATCCCGTGGGAGCACGGCATCTATAATGAACGCGTGCATACAGAAGTGTTCCCCGTGCAGCTGCTCGAATCCTTTGTGGGCTTCGCCTGCGTTGCGCTGCTCTTGCTGTATATGCGCAATGCCAAAAGCTATCGCCCTGGACGCGTTTGCACGCTCAGCTGTTTCGGCTATGCCGTGCCGCGCTTTTTCTGGGAATATCTGCGCTATACCGACGTGGGCTATCGCGCCTCGGAAGCGAATGTATACTTTGGGCTATCGGCCGTGCAGCTACTTTGCCTCGCCCTTGTGCTCCTAGGCATTGTTTGGTGGCTCTTGTTGCCGATCGAAAAAAAGCTGATGGATAAATTCGTGCTGTTCATTTCCTCTTGTGTGCGCTGGTTTGCGGGCAAAGTGCCGGCACTTCAAAAGTGGGCGGATTGGTCAGAAAGCGTCGCCGCTCTGGAAGATTTGACCGTGCGATAGGGAGGACGATGCGCTATGTCCTTGGCGTTTTTGTTTCGATTGGGTTTGGGTGGCGCGGCATTGATGCGCCTGCTCCTGCGCTTGCAGTTCTCCAGCTTTTTTCGCTATCTAAAGTCTAGCTTCCGGCAACTGCTGGGCACACAATATAAGTCTTTGTCCGCTCCTGACGCGCAGAAAAGCAAGACCATCTATGCGCTTTCGCTCTCGATTACCGAGAAATGCACATTGCGATGCCAGTATTGCGCCCATCTGATGCCGTATTATAACCAGCCGCAAGACTTAGCGTTCGATGCGCTTTGCCGCGACATAGACAAATTGTTTTCCGTGGCCGACTATATCGTGGAAGTGAACCTCGTGGGCGGAGAGCCGTTTGTATGCAAACAGTTGGGCGCGGTCATTGCGTATCTTCACGAGCACTATCGCCACCAATACGCGCAACTGTCCCTCACAACCAACGCAACGATCGTGCCCGATGCCGCCCTGTGCCAAACACTACACGACTGCTTGGTGCGCGTGAATGTCTCCAATTACGGCAAGCTATCCCGCAACTTGCGCCCCTTGCAGAAAGCGCTGAGCCAAAACGCCGTGTTGTGGGTCACGATTGCGGTCGGCAAAACTTGGCGCGAATGGTGCGTCCCCGTCCGCAAAGGCACGGTCGATGCAGAGCTCGCGTGGAAGCAATGCCGCACGTTGTTGAGCTGCAAATTTGTCAAGCATGGCAAGCTCTATTTCTGCCCGTTTCTGGGCAATGGCGATTCGCTGGGGCTATTCGCTGACGACGAGAGCGACAGTTTCGTTTCGCTCGATGCCCCCGCCAAGGCCGTGTGGGCATACCTCACCCGCACAGGGCCGCTGGAAGGTTGCGCACACTGCGGCGGCAGCGGAAAATTGATCGCCGCTGGCGCAGAGCAATGCAAGCGCACATTAGAGCGCCCGTTTTGACACCCACAACCATAAGGAGACGCAATGAATCTGCCCAACAAGCTGACCCTCCTGCGGGTCATACTCGCGCCGGTGTTTGTGGCTTTCGCGCTGTGGGACACCCTGCCGTGCCACTGGCTCATTGCGGCGGGTGTGTTCGCTGTGGCCGCCATCACCGACGCCGCGGACGGCGCGATTGCGCGTCGCTACGCGCTGGTGACCACGTTCGGCAAGTTCCTCGACCCCGTGGCCGACAAGCTGGTGACCACGGCGGCCTTCCTCCTCTTTGTCCACTGGGGTTGGTGCTCGCCTTGGGTGTTGGTGCTGGTGCTGCTACGGGAATACTGCATGATCTGCCTGCGCCTGACCGCCGCGCGAGCGGGGACGGTGCTCCCGGCGAACCTGTGGGGAAAAATCAAAACGGTGCTACAAATGGTGTCCATCCTAGTCCTGTTGGTGCTCGCGGAACTGCAAGGCATCCTGCGCCTGCCCGGCTGGCTGTTCCCCACGCTGTGCGCGGTGCTACTCTGGGGCACGGCCGTGGCCGCCGCCATTTCGGGGCTGACCTATTTCGGCGCACTGTGGCGCAAAGGCACGGCGGATACACTGCGCCCGAAGATCAGCTTGGATCTCTCGCAAGTCCCCGTGCTGGACGGGAACATGAAGCTGCGCGACTGGTTGCCCTCAGTGGCCGCCTCTCTGCAGGTGGAAGTGCCCCAGATGTTGCGCCACCTGCGTGCGCTGGCGCTGGAGGAGATTGCCTGCGCCGGGCTGACGGCCATGGCGGTGCTCTATTTTCTAGCGCACGGCTGGCTGAACCCGTGGCCGGCGCTCGTGCTCTTCAGTCTGGAATTCGCGGTCGCGTCTTTCCGGCTCATTGCCGCCGCACAAAACAAAGAACCGCCCGCCAACTCGTGGACAGTGGCGCGTATCTGCGCGTTGGGCGTGACGATTGCGCTGTATCTGACCGCCCTGTTCGGCTATGCGCATCTGGCGTCCGCGCAAATCACGCTCGTAGCCAACCTGCTGTTCGGTGCGCTGTGCATCGCCTACATGGTCTTTGGCCTGTTGACCGTCAAATTCGGCAAAAAAATCACGATGGATTACTAGATTCTAGATGTTAGAGACTAGATGCTAGATTTTGCATCAATACCTTTCTTCCTCAAAAACGACAAAAACGTCTAGTGTAAAAATCTAGTCTCTAAAATCTAGCATCTAGAATGCTTGACAAAAGCGCACGAATAGCGTATAATAATGCACAGAGGGGCGGACGGAACGGTTCTCCCATCTTCTAGATTGTACGGAACTAGCCGCTAACCTTGGAGTGGGGAGCGGCTAGTTCCTTTGGCTATTGAGACACAGAGCGATAGACATCGTGCTGATCCAGATGATCAGGTACATCATTGCAAATATCTCCATAAGTATCACCTCCTTCTGTCAAAGATGAAGGTGATGGGAAAACCGCTC
>JAISJQ010000012.1 GCA_031261445.1 Oscillospiraceae bacterium
ACATAAGCATTCGAGGAGGTCAACATGTTCCGAAAAATTTCGGCAGATTGGATTTCTCCGCGCAGTGACGCAAACCATCGTCACACATATCATAGGAAAAACACGCGCCTGCGTGTAACACTGTCACTGATGCTGGTGCTTGCGCTGGTGTTTGGGTGCGTGGGGGCGCTCGCTGGGGAGGCAATGGCGTTAGGCTCTTCCGCAGATGGCGGCACAGGTGGCTATGTCTACATCCGCAACATCAAGTCTGGTATGTACTTGACGTTTATGGGTGACACGTCCAACCTAACTACTGCCACGGTCGGCGTGGTTAGTCTAGGCGCTTTGGGCGGAATGCAAAAATGGCGCGTGCAACACGGGCAAAAAGCGGACGGTAGCTACTATGTGGTGCTCCACAGCCAAATCAACGATAACTATGTGCTTGATGCCGGCAACGGTGGTTATGGCACAAAACTTCGGTTATCCTACTACAATGGTAGCTCAACGCGCAAACAACGGTTTGACATTATTCATGGAGCAGGCGTAGCGCGGATTGTCTCGCATGAGAGCTATTATGGCACAGGCGCATGGCGATCAATCCAAGTGCAGGATGGCTACAGCACAACCAACATCACTAGCGGCACGGATGTGAATCAGCGCGAGCCGTATTCCACGCCAGATGCCAAGGCGCACCAATATTGGGTTTTCGAGGACAGTGCGCGTCCACCAGTAAATCAGCGCCCACTCGTCCCAGCAACCTTCGGATACACCGTAGACAGCGGCCGTCACTGTGACATTGACTTTGGTTCGACCTTCCCCACCGCTTGGCGCAGTGAATTTGAAGAAGCCATGGCATCATGGAACAAAGTCAATGGAAATATCTTCCGAAAAGATACGTTGTTGAATATAGAAGATGCTTACCTTGTCTATACGAATAATTATCCTCCAGCAGGTTATAATGTAAAATCTGCTGCTATAACATGGCAATTTGATAATGGCGCAAGCAATATAACATTCTACACACCAAACTTTTCGCAAATGGATGACTATGCGATTCAACGCAAAGGACTGTTCACACACGAACTGGGGCATCTATTGGGGATCGGTGAAGGTTCTCTTGTTTACGACATGATGTACGTGGATCATTCTGAATGGTATAAAGGCACTGCACTGAGCATCAACGACAGACTGTTCTATCAAAACGCCGCTTCGAATTTCAACTATTGACGGAGGAAACAACGATGAAAAAACTATTGAAAACACTCAAAATCGCGGGCATCTCGCTACTTTCTCTGCTCGTCGCGGCCACTGGCTACTATCTCGTCCGTGGCCAACTGTTTCCGCCGACGAAGGTGGGTAGCAGTAGGATGAGTAGCACTAGTATCCTAGGAGCAGACAATCCTGTGAGTGACATGGCCACTCTTGGCTATGTTTTCGTTGCAAAAGTAGAAAAAATCACCGATTACCATGCCAATAAGCTCCTACGAAAGTTTCCGGCGTTCATTGAGAAAGAATTTGAACTGCACTTTCCGAATGGTCAAGGTGTCTACTCCGAACTCAACGTGACAATTGTGAAAAACATCAAGGGGGATTTGCCCGAAGGGGAAGAAATCTCTATTTATGCGGGCTTTGGGTATAATGCTCTGCTGACAAAAATTGAGATGCTAGGCTTTTCAGAGATCCCTGAAATTGGGAAAACCTATCTGTTTCAGTGCAACACAACGTTCGATAATAACTTAGTTATTATTTCAGGTAGCGAAACGCTACTGGACGGGGAAGTTAACGCCGAAAATGTTGAAGAATTCGAGATTGTGCGCACCTATGCAGAGGCGGCAATTGAGGCACAGGATGAGAAAAACGTGCCCGAAATTGTACTAAAGTTAAACGAAGATAGAGATATCTTCATGTCCAAATATGACGACGACTACACACACAAAGGGCAGAAAATTCCCGACGAAGAAATCGTTGGGAAAGAGTGAGCTTGCGTGCAATCGGCTGAATAACACCGCGGGCGGGGACTTCCTCCCCGCCCAGTTCGTGCACCCCTCCCTACCGCCACGCAATATACGTGTACGCCAGCGGCGCCTCATTCAGGCGGGGGAACACGCCGCGAATCTCGTAGCCGTTGGACGTGGCCAAGCGAAAGCCAGTCGATGTCACGTTCATGCCCATCATCGCTGTGGGATACACGGCCGTGGCGCTATACGCGCCAATGCCTGAGCCGGATGTCAGCGGCGCGGTGGGCGGAAAGTCGTTGCAATAGATTTGCACCAATCTGGGCTGAAAACCCAGATTGAACGAACGCACGTTCACGTCATTGCCCACATAGAGCCCAGAGACAAACGGCTGGTTAAAGCGTTCTTTTTCGGCAGTGGAAAAATGCATCTGGGCATCGGTGATGTGGCTGCCGCAGAGCAGATCTTTGTTCAGGAAGGACGGGAAGCTCAAGTCGCTGCTGACCGCCGGGCAGAAATCCGCTTTGACGTCCAGCACGCATTCAAGCACAAACGCGTCCGTGTCGCGGTCGGAGCTGATGCGCCCGGCGTTGGACTGCGTAATCTCCAAATCGCTGCCGAAGGTCAGGCAGTCGGTCACTTTGGTGAACACGTCGTGGCAATACGCGCCGCCTTGGGCGTAGGGGGCGTAGATGCCCAGCCGCAACCGCAGTTTGGCCGTGCGGCAGTATTCCTGCTCTTCCAGCACGCCTTGGCCGTTTTCCACGAAAGCGTCGCTAATGTTCACGCCCTCCAGCCCCACCGCCACGGTGGCCTGTTGCAGCGGCACGGCTTTGTTGACGGCGGGGTACTCGGGGATGAACGCAATCCCCGCTAGGGGCTCTTGCTCGCCCAGCCACTGGGCAATGTCGGCAGGCATACTGGAAATGGCACTCATAGGGTCGCTCCTTTTGTGTAAATTGACTATATTTTGTGTTTCAATCTCTGGAAATATATATTGGTTTCATTACGGTCATTAATGACGTTTAAGCTTTAAGGTTAAACGAAATGAGGCTTGAGGCGTGCGTTTTGTAGGGGCATTGAGGCTTGAGGATACAGGCGGAGAGGAATGAGGGGGTGATATCTGTAGGGGCGCACGCCCCTGCCTGTGCCCTGTGGGTATGCGCCCGCTGATTGCAACAAACGCCAGCGTGGGGCGTGCCGCCCCTACATCCTCCTCACGCCTGAATCCTCATCCCTCAATCCTCAAAGCACCTTCCGTCGAATAATCGCCCAAACATACAGCGGCTCGTCCGCCAGATACACGCTCTCTGCTCGCTCAACGCGGTAGTGCTCTGTGCCAAAGAGCAGGCTTAGCCCATCTTCCTGCAGGTCAAACTGCGGCGGGCCCAGATAGAGATAGTGCCCCTGACTGTTGTAGCCAATCTCCGTGTGGACGCCGTAGAGATACAGCTTGTTTTTGTAGCGCAGCGGTTGCAGCAGGGCGTGATAGTCGGCGAGGGTCTCGCCCGCCGCGTTCGTCAGCGTGACGGCGCGGCCATATTGTTGCAGGACGCTCTCAAAGGCGTTGGTGTGCATGTCGCCCTCCCCGTCTACGTGGTCTGGAAGGCGAACGCGCCGCCCTCCAGCAGTGCCGCCGCGTCCGCAAACGCGTCATCTCTGATGCGGGCGGCCAGCAGGACGGGGTCGCCCGCCGCTTTGATCGACAGATCCCCCGCTTTGAACGAGACCACTCCGCCGCCGGACAGTTGCAGTGCCAGCGTGCGGCGATAGAGGGCCAAAGCGGCGGCGGCCGTGGCGATGCGGGGGTCGTCCTCGTCCATTTCGGGGCGCAGACGGATGCGCAGAGAAACCAGTGCCGTTTGGCATTGGGGCAGCAGCTCGTCGTCGGGGACGCTCTCGTCCACCCAGCTGCGCAGACTCTCTAAAACGGTGTTTGCAGTGGCCACGTTGTCCTCCTTTTTTGCTAGGGGGTTGATGGGTCATCAACCCCCTGTTGTGGCAACGTGTTTAGCCCTGCAGCGTCAGCACGCGCACAGAATCGTCATAGATCTTGCTAAAGCCAGCAAGGCAGCTGACCGAGGCCTGGCTGAGTTGGCGGTCGATGAGCTTGCCCGTATCGAGCAGCACTTCGCCCGCAGTCACCATCTCCAGTGCCCCCGAGCCATCCACACCGATGATGGTGTCGTCGCTCGCGGCATAAGAGCCAATGAGCGTTGCGCCCAGCGGGGTGATGAGCTTGCCGCTGCCGTGAAAGTTCAGGCCAGCCGCCGCGTCTTGCAGCTGCTCTAGCCCCAACAGCGCCGTGAGCACGGCGGGCGTGGCGACAATGGCCGAGAGCTTGTGGGGTGCAAGGGCGTTCCAGAGGGTGATCAAGTCCGCGTAGCTGAACGCTTCAGCGCCTTCCGCCGGGAGTGCGTTCGCGCCAGAGAGCAAAACGCTCACCGCGTCGGCGAACTGCTCTTGCGCAATGAGTGCGCCCATCTTTTTCAGGAACACCGTGAACAGATCCAAGCGGTGGAAGCGCAGTGCCTCATAGCTGGTGCTGAACATGCGGCCGCGCTTTTGGAGCGTCACCAAAGAGCTGCTGTTTTTCAGCAAATATTCCGGCAACGCCGCGCCTTCGTTCACCACCGGGAAGGGCTCAATCGTGCCGTTGCCAATGGTCAAGGTCAAGGGGCGGTAGTCCGGCGCGTCCACCACCGTGGTGGTGGCCACAATGTGGCTGAGCGAATCGCTCTCGCTCATGCCCTGCTTGATGGCGCGGGCGATATATTCGGGGAACAGCACGGCAGAGTCGGAGGACTGGAAGAACTTCTCCACACGGTCAGAGCCGCTGCCAGAGACGTGGATACCAAAGCGCTTGAGCTGGCGTTGGAACGCGTCCATGCCCGCCAGCGGGGTGTCGCGATAGTTCTCGCTGGGGTCGAGTTTCTCCAGCGTGTTGGTGAAGTTGCCGCTGTACATGCCTTTTTCTAGGCGAAGAGTTTCAAAAGTTGCCATAATTGTTTACTTCCTTTCATTTGTCTAGATGCCAGATTGTAGAGACTAGAGACTAGATTTTTGGCGCTAGACGTTGTGAGGCAGAATCTAGCCTCTAGTATCTAGATTCGTAGGGGCGGCAACCTGCCGCCCGTGACCCCATTGTAGGGGCGACCGTCCCCGGTCGCCC
>JAISJQ010000050.1 GCA_031261445.1 Oscillospiraceae bacterium
TTGGTTCGGGAAAACCTGATAAACTTCTTCAATTTCCTGATTCGGTGGCTTAGTGGCGAACTTATGGACTTGCACTGAGAGTGCGAACCCGCTCCAGCGGGTAGGCATCACCAGAAGAGAGAGAGGGCAGCGTGCCCTCTCTCTTTTCTGATTACGGTAGGGGCGCACCCTACCCTGCGGGAGACGGCGGGCGGCAGATTGCCGCCCCTACAATTCTAGATTTTAGGTGCGATTTTCCCCGCGCCACTTGACAACTTAGTTGCAAAATGTTACAATAGACCAGTATTTCGAACCTACAGGAGGAATCAAATGGTCGACACAAAAACCCTGGCGTACATTAATTTGTTCGCCGTGCTCGGAACAATCGAAAATTTGTGTGAGATTGTCCCCGAGGCCACGGAGCTGGCACAGACGAGAAAGCCCATTGCCATTGGCTTTGACGTCAAAGACGGCCCCGCCGCAACCCTCACCTTTGCCGAAGGCAAAGTGCGCTTAGATCAAGGCATTCTGGGCAAAACAAACGCAGTCATGCGCTTCTCCAGCCCCGAAAAGTTCAACGCCATGATCGACGGCGCCAACCCGCCCATCAATCTGGGCGTCGCCCTCAACGCAGGCTTTCTGACCAAGCAGTTCACAGAGCTAACGAAGGTGCTCGAGAGCTACATGCGCCCAGAGCCCGAAAAACTGGCGGACAAAAAGTTCTTTGAACAGTCCACCACCCTCATGTTCTACACCATCGCCACCGCCCTGAGCCAGATTGCCAACAACGACGAGATTGGCAAGTTCTCCGCCGCGCACACGCCCGACGGCGAAATCGGCTTCAACATTGTGAACGGCCCGAGCGCAACCCTGCGCGTGAAGGACGGTCGCTTCCTGACCATCAAAAAGAAGAGCGAAAATCCCCGTGCCGTCATGGAGTTCGAATCCATTGAGCTGGCGCGGGATTTGTTTGACAACAAAGTCAACGCGCTGGGCTGCATCGGCACAGGCCGCATCGCAATGACCGGCATGATCTCTATGCTCGACAATCTCAATCGCCTGCTCGACAGAGTGGCACTCTATCTCGCATAAAGGAGGAACGCATCATGGCATTACCACTGAACAACTACGAAAAAAACAACGAGGCGTTCGCCCGTGCGCAACAACTCATCCCCGGCGGCATCTATGGCCACCAAGGCCCGGCCGAAGGCTGCTACATCCCCGCTTCCGCGTTCCCGCGCTTTTCGGAGCGTGCGGAAGGCACATACTTCTGGGATCTGGACGGCAACCGCTTTGTGGACTACATGTGCGGCTACGGCCCGAACGTGTTGGGCTACGGCGACGCGGATGTCAACGCCGCCGCGCTCGAGCAGCTCAAGATCGAGAACTGCGTGACCATCCCGTCCTACAAGATGGTGGAGTTCGCGGAAGTGCTCGTAGACACCGTTGCCTCTGCTGACTGGGCGTTCTTCGCCAAAAACGGCGGCGACACCACCACGCTGGCCATCATGACCGCCCGCGCACACACCCACAAAAAGAAGATCATCTTCATCAATGGCTTCTACCACGGTGTTGCGCCCTGGACGCAAAAGGTCGACTACCCCGGCGTCATCCCCGAAGACGTGGTCAACAACCTCTACATCGACTGGAACAACATCCCCGCGCTGGAGCAAGTCATCGCCGAGAACGCTGGCGAAATCGCCGCGTTCATCGCCACGCCTTACCTCCACGGCAACTTTGCCGATAACGTCCTCCCCGCCGAGGGCTATTGGCAGAAGGTGCGCGAGATCTGCACCAAGAACGGCATCGTCCTCATCATCGACGACGTGCGCGCCGGCTTCCGTTTGGATCTGGCTGGCTCTGACCACTTCTATGGCTTTGAGGCCGACCTCATCTGCTTCTGCAAGGCGCTGGCCAACGGCTGGAACGTCTCCGCGCTGTGCGGCAAGGAATTCCTCAAGTCCACCGTGTCGGGCATGAGCTATACGGGCAGCTACTGGATGAGCGCCGTGCCGTTTGCGGCGGGCATCGCCTGCATCAACAAGCTCAAGACGCTTGACGCGCCCAAAGAGTTCCGCGAGAAGGGGCTCAAGCTCACGCAAGGCTTGGCGGCGGCGGCCACCAACAACGGCTTCCACCTCTCTGTCTCTGGCGAACCGGCGCTGTTCTATCTGCGTCTGGCCGACGACGACAGCTTGATGATCCACCAGCAGTGGATCGCCGAGATGGTCAAACGCGGTGTCTTCGTCACCAACCACCACAACCACTTCATCAACCACGCCCTGAGCTACGAGGACATCCAGTTCACCGTTGACGTAGCAGAGGACGCCTTCCACGCCGTGAAAAAACTGCGCGGCTAAACAGAAGAATTGATAGCGGCTAGAGACGGACACAAAAATCTAGTCTCTAGTCTCTAAACTCTAGCATCTAGAAAAAGGAGACCATGATGGCATTATCCAAGCAAGAATGGCTCGCGCTGGAGGCCAAAGCCTACAAGCTGCGTTTGGATCTGCTGGAAACCACCTATCAGGCGGGCAGCGGACACATCGGCGGCGGCAGCAGCGTGCTGGACATTCTGACCATTCTGTACTACAAGTACATGAACATCCGCATTGAAGACCCCAAGTGGGAAGAGCGCGACCGCTGCATCGTCAGCAAGGGGCACGCGGGCATCGCGTATGCGCCCCTGCTGGTGGATCTGGGCTGGAACGACCCGGAGCAGCTGAAAACCTTCAACCTCACCGGCTCGAAAATGGGCATCCACCTCGACAGCAACAAAGTCGTTGGCGTGGATGCGTCCACGGGCTCGCTGGGGCACGGTCTGAGCATCGGCGTGGGCACGGCACTGGCCGCACAGCTCCAAGGCAAGAGCTTCAGCACCTACGTCGTCCTGGGTGACGGCGAATTGGACGAGGGCTCGAACTGGGAAGCCGCCATGAGCGCATCGCACTTTGTGCAGACCGGGCGCATGAAGGGCTCTAGCCTCATCACCATTGTGGACCGCAACGGCGCAATGATTGACGGCAAGACCGAAGACATCATGAAGCTCGAACCGCTGGCCGACAAGTTTACGGCGTTCGGCTTCCAGACACTGGTCATCGACGGGCACAGCCTGCCGGCACTCTCCGCCGCCATTGATACCGCACTGGCCACGGACGACAAACCCACCTGCATCATCGCCGACACCGTGAAGGCGCAAGGCTTTGGCAGCAAGGCGGGCGACTTCCGCTGGCACTACGGCGCAATCGACGGCGCGGGCTATGAGCAAGCCAAAAAAGACCAAACCGCATACTACGAAGGCCGCAAGGCCATCGCTGAGAAGGAGGGTGTGTAACTATGGCAGGCAGTTTAACATATACCGCCGTGGAATCCACCAAGCTGGCCACCACGGAACTCTACGGACAAGCCATGGTCGAGCTGGGCAGTGCGCACCCCGAGGTTGTTGCGCTGACCGCTGACCTAGCGGGTTCAACCAAAATCGGCGACTTCCAAGAGAAGTTCCCCGAGCGTTTCTTCAACGTGGGCATCGCGGAGCAGAACATGTTCGGCATCGCCGCGGGCATGGCGAAGGCCGGGCTCGTCCCGTTCCTGAGCTCGTTCGCCCAGTTCGCCTCCATGCGCGTGGCCGATCAGCTCAGCGCCGACATCTGCTACCAGAACGTCAACGCCAAAATCATCGCCACCCACGGCGGCACGTCCTTTGGTCAGGCGGGCTCTACCCACCACGCCATCACAGATTTGGCTTTGGTGCGTGCCCTGCCCAACCTCACCGTTATCGTCCCCGCCGACGGCTACGAAACCGTCAACGCGGTCAAGGCGGCCTATGCCACCCCCGGCCCGTTCTATATCCGCATCAACCGTGGCTTTGACCACGTGCTGTATGAGAACACCGACTACGGCTTTGAAATCGGCAAGGCCGTCCAGCTCCACGAGGGCACGGACATCACCGTCATCGCCAACGGCTCTTGCGCCTATCAAGCGCTCACCGCCGCGCAGTTCCTCCAGAACGCCGACGGGTTGAGCGTGCGCGTGCTCAACATGCACACCCTCAAGCCGCTGGATAAAGATGCCATCCTCAAAGCCATCACCGAGACCCGCCGCATCATCACCGTGGAAGACCACGTGGTCAGTGGCGGTTTGGGCGGCGCAGTGGCGGAAGTGCTCGCCGAGAGCGGCAAGGCCTGCGCGTTCACCCGTCTGGGCATTCAGGATCACTTCTCCACCATCGGTCTGCACGAGGACATCATGAGCCTAGAGGGCATCGACTCCAACGGCATCGTGTCCGCCGTGCGCGAAACCATGGGCAAGGACTTTGAGGCCGACGACAACTGGGACGACGAAGTTTAGCTGCGCAATGAACAATGGAGAATGAACAATGAACAATTGTTGTTTCGCGCACACGTGTGGGTTTCAATCACTGTTCATTGTACATTGTTCATTAATAATTGCAAAGCCTGAAGGGGGCAAATGATGATTCCTGAAAAAGAAAGATATACCAACAAGCTGTTCCTCAACGCGGTGTTGCCGCTGCTCAAGGTCATTGAAGAGGACGTGCCGGAGCTGAAGGCGAAGTTTGCGGACGTGAGCGCGGTGATCCAGATCTCTGCGCTGGACGACGAAAACCCCGCCGGCAAGAGCGCCACGCACTTCGTCATTGAGGACGGGCAGTGGACGGTCAAGAACGACAAAGTCGCCGAAAACCCCGACCTAGAGCTCAAGTTCAAGAGCGTTCTGGACATGAACGCCTTCTTCAAGGGCAACATGGGCAAGGGTGTGGGCGCACTGTTGGGCGGTCTGGTGCAAAAGCCGGGGCTGTTCCTGAAGTTCTTGAATGTGCTGCTGAAAATGAGCAACCTGCTCATGGCCAAAGAAGCGCCTGCCGATGAGCCGACGCAGAAGCTGCTCGTCAAGAGCTTCTTCTACCTGCTCACTGCCGGCATCAGCCAGCTCAACAAGCTGGGGCACAAAGACGTGTCGCGCTGGACGAGTACCTCGCCCGACCGCGTCTACGCGCTGGCCATCACCGGGCACGACGACGTGGCTGCGTATATCCGCATCAAGGCGGGCAAGAGCCGCTCTGGTCACGGGACATACACCCGCGCCATGCCGTTCTTCACCCTGCGCTTCGATTCGTTTACGTCCGCGTTGGGTATCCTCCTGGCCACGGATGACATGATGGACGCCACGAAGTCGGGGCGGCTGACCATGGACGGCGCACCAGAATTCGGCGCACAGTTCGGCGACTTCCTGCTGACCGTGGGGTCGTTTGTGCAGTAGGTTACCATGACAAAAAGCAGTCTTGCTGAAGCGGGGCTGCTTTTTTTGCTTGACTTTTCTGGAAGAAGTTGCTATACTATCAATCACAGTGTGGCGAACCCGCGCCATGCGCAACACAATCAAAAGGAGAACACAAATGGAAACAATGAACCCGACGCGCGATTTCGCGTCAACCCCGTCGACGCTGAAAAAAGCGTTCAGTGCTTTGCTCGCGCTTCTGCTGGTGGCAGGGGTGTTTTTTGTGGTGCCGCTGAGCGTTTCGGCGGAAAACACAGGGGACTGGTCGTGGTATTACGTGGACAAAAACGGCCAAATGGTGTGGCCGGATTTTGGATTTGACGAAAACAACGGGCTTTCTGAAACGTATGACTTCAGCAAAGTTGTTGGCGTTGCCATCGATGAATACACAGGCGCAGCGACGAGCGTTACGACCCCCGCGACCCTCGGCGGTTACCCTGTGCAAGTGATTGGATTTGGTGCGTTTGCCGACAATATCACGATTAAGTCTGTGAAAATCAGCGAGGGTGTCAAAACCATTGAGTTCTTTGCGTTTGTCGATTGCGTTAGCCTGACGAGCGTAACGTTGCCCAGCTCCCTGCGCAGCATTGAAGCCAGCGCGTTTAGCAATTGCGCCGCTTTGAAAACGGTTACCTTGCCCAAGGATATCAGCAAAATTTCTGATCCCTTTGGGTACGAATATGGGAAATACCCCACACTCGTTTGCTATGCCAATTCGCCCGTGCACAAATGGATCGTGGCGCAAAACAACAAGTATGATTGGGACAAGAACATCCCCTATCGCGTGTATGCAGAAACCATCAAGCTCCCCGCAACCAAAAACATTGGCGTGGGAAAAACGGCCACGTTGACCATTACCGTAACGCCGAAAGACGCCATTGCGCAAACGCTCACGTGGAGTTCCAGCAATAAAGCCATTGCCACGGTAGATGCCACGGGGAAAATCAAAGGCATTAAGGCCGGCACAGTGACGATCACTGCGGAAACCTACTCAAAAAAAGAAGTAGCCTCCTGTAAGGTCACCGTGAAAGCCGCCTCAACGGTCAAATTCGATGCCCAAAGCGGCACAAAAGTCGCCAACAAGTCCATCGCCTACGACACGGCCGTCGGCACGCTGACCACACCCAAACGCACAGGTTACAAATTCGCTGGCTGGTACACCGCGAAAACAGGCGGCACAAAAATCACCAGCAAGACCAAAGTCACCAAGGCGACAACCTACTACGCCCACTGGACGGCGAACAAGTACGCCGTGACCTTCAACGCGAACGGCGGATCTGCCGTCAAGGCGAAGAGCATTAGCTACAACACCGCCGTAGGCGCACTGCCCACACCCACGCGGAAGGGCTACAAGCTTGTAGGCTGGTACACCAAAAAGTCTGGCGGGACAAAAATCGCCAAGACCCAGAAAATCACCAAGGCCACGACCTACTACGCGCACTGGGCAAAGAAATAACCAGCAAGATAAAGCGGAGAGCCACGGTTGAATCCCCATAAAACAGTTTACGAAAACCAAATAAATCAAATTGCAATTGAGCATAGTCAAAAGCCTAGTTATCTGGGCGCTCCCTCGCGGAGCGCCCAATTCCCAAATATCAAGCAAAA
>JAISJQ010000074.1 GCA_031261445.1 Oscillospiraceae bacterium
GTACATCATTGCAAATATCTCCATAAGTATCACCTCCTTCTGTCAAAGATGAAGGTGATGGGAAAACCGCTCGTGAACGCGCCCTTACGGGCTGATTCTCGTCCGCCGAACTGTACGCATATAGTATAGCAAATTTTGTTGCATATTGCAAGTGCGTTTGCGTGGCATGAGGATACAGGAATGGGGTACGCACGAAACGTTGTGCGTACCCCCAAATGCCTAGGTTGCAACCCTCAAGCCTGCATCCTGATTCCGCATCCCTCAATAGGTGCACCGACCTTCTACAGTGACTGCGACCTCTAGGTCAGCATGGATTTGGTGACTTGGTTGGAGGCCTCGGGCTTCCCCTGCGACACCCGCGAAGAATGCACCGAGGAGGCAACCGCCGAGCAAGGCGAAAAAAGCCGAAGCTTTCGCATATAATCAACAGCCCTCCACGATGGCTTCGCGGAGGGTTGTTGGCAATATGCGGCTTTACTTCGACTCAAAGACGCGTTCTTTGTAGGGAAAACCGCGCTTTACGCTGGCACAACCGCCGTTGCGACAGACATAAGTCACCCACGTGCCCATCGGCTGATACTCTTCCCTGTCCGCATACATCGGATTTCCGCATTCCCTGCACCGTAGTCCTTTGCCCATGCTCCTGCACCTCCTTTCACTGCTGACGTTATACCTTATTATTGCAACATTTTTTTAATCTCTTCGCGCTTTGCAAGGCTCACCGACATTTTCAGCGCACCCGCAGTGCCGCTCCAGACTTTTGCCCAGGTGCTGTCCCCCAGAGCAATCAGCATCACCGCGCATCCGCCGGCGTCAAGTCTGGTCACATAGACTTGCACAGCCCATTGTTGTGGAGAAAGAATCCCAGCGCGACCACTGAGTACAACTTCAATGTCTGCGTGCTCGTCAAAAGCTGCCAGTCCACCAGATGTAGATTCCAGTTGATCTGCGGTTGCGTTGAGTTGTGCGCAAATCTCTTGCAATTGTCTGCCGATCATTTGCACTGACCCTTGGACGCCAAATTCGGTTATGTCTTGTTTCATTGCGGTTTCCTCCTAATTTTCATGCTGTTTCGCAAATATCTGTATTATATCACTTTCTAGAATCTAGCATCTAAGGTACCCTTCGATGGTTGCGGGGGGCGTAACGCTCGTTGCAGCGCCTGTGTATTCATCGATGGCAATGCCCACAACTTTGCTAAAGTCATAGATCAAATTATAATTGTCATCCCATTCAGACTGATACACTGTGTCGCCGTTTTTGTCGATATAATGCCACTTCCAGTTGCCTGTATTTTCTGCAAACACCCCCACCGGCACAACAAAAAACACCCCTGCCACCAGCAGAAGCGCGAGAAGAACAGAAAGCGCTTTTTTCAGCGCCGAGCTTGTTGACGAAACGTCACAGGGGGGGGTAAATCTTGTCACGGTTTCCATTTTGTTTCTCCTTTGATATGTTGCGCATGGCGCGGATTCGCCACGCTGTCAATGCCATTATACCAGCTTCTTCCAGCAATGTCAAGAGAAAAAACGAAAAAAGCGTAGACAAACCGCGTTGCCCACGCCCATACACACAAATCGGTCTCATTCCACCGTGACCGATTTCGCCAGATTCTTGGGTTTGTCGATGTCACAGCCGCGCAGGGCGGCCACGTGATAGGCCAGCAGCTGCAGGGGAATCACCGAAAGCGATGGCATGAGCAGGGGGTGCGCGGTGGGCACGGCGATGATTTGCTCGGCATCCAGCGTGTTTTGGTCAGCGCCTGCGCCCGTGAGGGCAAAGACCCGTGCGCCCCGTGCCGTCACCTCGCGGATGTTCGCCGCCGTTTTGGGCAGCAGACGCGCCGTGCACGCCAGCGCAATCACGGGTGTGCCGGGCGCGATGAGGGAGATTGTGCCGTGCTTGAGCTCGCCCGCCGGGTACGCTTCGGAATGCAGGTAGCTGATCTCCTTGAGCTTGAGCGAGCCCTCCAGCGCGGTGGCATAGTCCACCCCGCGCCCGATGAAATACGCGTGCTCTTCTTTGTGGATCTCTTGCGCGACCGCTTTGGCTCGCGCTTCGCTCGTCAAGGCGGCGCTGATTTTTTCCGGCAAACGCCGCAGTTCGTCCAGAAAATCGGTGCACTCCTGCCCGCCCGCCTGCGCCCAATGCGCCGCCAGCGCGTAGAGCACGGCCAGCTGTGCGCTGTAGGCCTTTGTGGTCGCCACGGCGATTTCCGCCCCCGCCAGCGTGGGGAGCACCAAGGCGCACGCGCGGGCAATCGCGCTGTCGGGCACGTTGACGATGCCCACGGTGTGTGCGCCGTGCACCGTTGCCAGACGCAGCGCCGCCAGTGTATCGGCGGTCTCGCCGCTCTGGCTGACGAACACCGCCACGTCGCCCTTGCCGATGAGGGGCATCGCGTAGCGAAATTCCGACGCGACCCACGCCTCACAGGGCACGGCCGCCAGCTCCTCAATGACGTATTTTGCCGTCACACACGCGTGGTACGCCGACCCGCAGGCAATCAGAAAGACGCGGCGCGGGCTACTGGGCAAAAGCGCGGGCAGACGCAGTGCGCCCGCATCGCTGAAAAACTGCGCCAGCGTGCGGCGCACCGCGTCGGGCTGCTCGTCAATCTCCTTGCGCATGTAGTGGGTGTACATCCCCTTGTCGCTGCCATGGGCGCGGCGGGAGAACGGCGCGGCCTCCTTGCGCACGGGCGCACCCTCGCTGTCATAGAACGCCACAGAATCCGCCCGTAGCACGGCCATTTCGCCGTCGTTCAGCCGATAGAGCGCGAACACGTCGTCCCCAAAGGCGGCCGCGTCGCTGGCCAAATACATGCCGTCCTGTGCCGCGCCAATGAGCAGGGGCGAGGATTGACACGCCGCAAACAGCGCGTCGGGTGCGTGGGCGCAGAGAATCCCCAGTGCCCACGAACCCGCTAGCTGCGCCAGCGTCTGCCGCAAAGCCTCCAGCGGCGCACCCTCTGCCCGCGCCAGCAGTTGCGGGATGACTTCGGTGTCGGTTTCGGACGCGAACGCCACGCCGTCCGCAACCAAGCGATCGCGCAGCGCGTCCGCGTTCTCGATGATGCCGTTGTGCACCACCGCCCAACGCGCGTCTGCGCTCCGATGGGGGTGGGCGTTGTGCTCTGTGGGCGCACCGTGGGTCGCCCAGCGCGTGTGGGCAATGCCCACGCACGCGCCCTGCGCCAGCTCGTTCAGCGGGGTCTTCAGATTCTCCACCCGTCCCGCGCGGCGGACAATGTCCAACCGTCCGCTCTGCAAGAGCGCCGCCCCCGCCGAGTCATAGCCGCGATACTCCAGCGCCTGCAAGCCCTCCAACAAAAGCGGCGCGGCCATTTTGCTGCCGATATATCCGATGATGCCACACATATGATTACTCCAATTTTTGGTTTTATTAGATGTTAGGTAAGAACTAAGTGCATTTTGTAGGGGCGAGCTGCGCTCGCCCGCTGGAGAATTGCAGTGTTTGTGGGGGACAGCGGGCGAGCAAAGCTCGCCCCTACAGATAAATATCGCTATAATAATCAGTGGTTGCCTAGAGACCAGATGTTGTTTCTCCTCCTTGAAGAGGAAAGGCATTGATGCAGAGCTTAACAACCCGTAGGGGCGCACATTGCGCGTCCGCTGGTTAGAGGGCAGAAGTCAGAAGACAGAGCGCAGCGATTCTGTCCTCTGCCCACTAACCTCTGCCCTCTGATTTTGTGACCTGCCGCGCACGGGCGATGACCAGTGCCGCGGGCGGCACATCCTGCGTGACGACTGAGCCGGCGGCGATGTACGCGCTATTGCCCAGCGCAACGGGCGCGACTAGGGTGGTGTCGCAACCGATGAAGCAGCTGTCCCCCAAGCGCGTGCGGTGCTTGCGGCGGCCGTCATAGTTGGCGGTTTGGCAACCGCAACCAATGTTGCAGCCCGTGCCCATGTCCGTGTCGCCAATGTAGCTCAGGTGCGGCACGCGGCTACCCGCGCCCACAAGACTGTTTTTGATCTCCACAAAGTTGCCGACTTTGCAGCCGAGCCCCACATGCGCCCCCGGTCGCAGACGCGCAAAAGGACCCACGCGTGCGCCCGATTCAATGATCGCGCCCTCCGCGTAGGTCTGTAGCAGCTCCACGTCGTCGCCGATTTGTGTGTCCTCCAGCACGCTGCCCGGTCCGATGACGCAGTTTGCGCCAATGGTCACGCCGTTGCCGAGGATCGTCCCGGGCAATAGGGTCGTGCCCGCGCCCACCGTCACGCCGTCCGCGACGATGATGCCGTCCGTGCAGGGCACATGCACGCCGTCGGCGATGAGAGACAGAATCCGCGCGGCACGCGTCCCCGTGCCCGGCAAATCGGTCAAGCGCATGGTGCTCCCCCTGAAACTCTCTCAGGGTTAGTATAAGCGCGCGGAACGAAATATATGCTACAGTTACCACGGATTACCCGTAGGGGTAGGGCGTGCCCTACCCTGCTAGAGGCTAGATGGGTGGGGGACAAGACGTTTCTTCTCAAAGAACACAGCAACGTTTAGCGTCAAAATCTAGCATCTTGCATCTAGAACTGTAGGGGCGACCCTTGTGGTCGCCCTTTGCGCAAAACGCGTTATCGGGGCAACCACGAGGGTTGCCCCTACACAATTCCACACCCTACAACGCCAATAATCCGTGCTTATTTCAACAAAAACGCCGACGCCAGTGCGCAGTAAATCAGCAGCGTGATGATGTCCACCACTGTGGTGAGCATAGGGCCGGTCATCAGCGCGGGGTCAATTTTGATGAATTTGGAGAACATGGGCAGCAGGCAACCGATCACTTTGGCGGTGAGCACGGTGAAGATGATGGTGCAGGAGATCACCAAATATTGCTGCCACAGGTTCACGTTGCCCAGAAGCATCATGCGCCCAAAGTTCACCGCCGCCAGCACTGCGCCGCACAGCAGCGCCACGCGGATTTCTTTCCACAGCACGTAGAAAAAGTCCTTCACGTCCAGCTCGCCCACAGCCATGGAACGGATAATCAGCGTGGAGGCTTGGCAACCGGCGTTGCCGCCCGTGTCGGTCAACAGGGGGATGGACGCAATGAGGATGGGCAGCGCCGCCAGCAGGGCTTCATAGCGCTGCAAAATCGCTCCCGTGAAGGACGCGGAAATCATGAGGATCAAAAGCCAGCCCAAGCGGTTGCGTGCCATGCGCAGCACGCCGGTTTTCACGTATTCATCGTCACTGGGGTGCAGCGCGGCCATGCGTTCCCAGTCTTCGGTCTCTTCTTCTTCAATCACGTCGATGATGTCGTCAATGGTGACGATGCCCACCAAACGCTCTTCGCTGTCCACCACCGGCACGCTCAGCAGGTCGTACTTGCGTGCCAGTTCCACGGCCACTTCGCGGTCGTCCATGGTGCGCACGCTGAAGAGTTGGCGGTCGTCCTCCATGATGTCGGTGAGTTTGGTGTCGTCAGAGGACTGCAAAATGCGGTGCAGCGGCAGCGCCCCCAAGAGCTTGCGCGAGCGTCCGCCAATCACGTAACAGGTATAGACCGTCTCTTTGTCCGGCACGGCGCGGCGGATCTGCAAAATCGCCTCGCCCACCGTGAGACTGTCGTGCAGCGTGATCATCTCGTTGGTCATCACGCTGCCCACGCTGTCTTCGGGGTAGCTCATAAAGCGGTTGATGGCCGCGCGGGTTTCGGCATCCGTGAGCGCGAGGACGCGGCGCACCACGTTGGCGGGCACTTCCTCCAAAAAGTCCACCGCATCGTCCAGATACAGGTCGTCAATCAGTGCGCCGAGCTCTTTGTCCGTGATGGCACGCACGAGCTGTTCCTGCGTGTCGCTCTCCAGATACGCGAACACATCGGCCGAGATGTCCTTGGGCAAAATGCGAAATACCCGCAGTTGCCGCGCGTCGCTCAGCTCCTCCATGGCGGCGGCAATGTCCACCACGTTGCATTCGCGCAGCAGGGCACGCAAGGCCGCAAGCCGTCCGGCCTCCAGCGCCTCGTTGATTTCTTCCAGTAATGTTAAAGCTTCCATAGGCGTACTCCTTCGTTTGGGCGCACACCAAGGAAAAAGTCCTTCAGCAATCGGTCAAGCATAAAGCACAGATTTCCGCACTTATTCACTATGCACTATTACCTATTACTTGAACACATGGTGTCGCCGTTTTTTGTCTGTCTTCGGGGAACGGTACTGTCGCTGGACACGGGACACCTCTTTTCAATGAACAATGAACAATTTACAATGGACAATTGTTGGTAGGGGCGACCGTCCCGGTCGCCCGCTGGGGTATGCAGTGTTTGCGGGGGTCAACGGGCGGCAGGTTGCCGCCCCTACAGTGGTTGCCTAAAACGCCATTTTGGTGAGTTTCCCTACGTTCAGGAGCAGGTGGGGCAGACCGCGCAGGAGCTTCCATGCGCCTTGTCCTGCCCGCTGACCATTGAGCACCTGGAGCAAACCGCTGGCCATGTCGGGCGTAAACAGCCCCGCGCTCATGTAGATAAGGTCGTGGAAGGGGCGTGTGGTCGCCTCCGCGAAAATCATGCCGCCGCCCTCTAGGCGGCTGGTGATCCGCGCGGCGGTGCGATAGACGCGCCCGCCCCATTTGGTGTTTCGCGCCAACTCAAAGGTGTCTTCAATTGTGAAGACGGCGTCGGGCGCTCTGTCGCTGGGCGGCAGGGCGTGCCCCAGAAGGGACACAAAGTCCGCCGCGCTCACCTTTGCCGGGTCGCCCGTGCGGTAGACGGCGGGTACGTCCACGGCGGCGGGTTCTGCCGCGCTGCGGACGGTGACGGGGGCGGTCAAGCGAATGTCCGCACTGCTCGCGCCCACTTGTATAGTATATGTCCCCGAGGGCACGCGCCAGTCTTTGGCTGTGGTGTCCCAGAGCGCGAAGGCGCGTTTATCCAGCGTGAGCGTGATTTCTTGGCTCTCGCCCGCTTTCAGCGCGACTTTCGCGAACGCTTTCAGCTCACGCGGCGCACGGAAGCTTTGCCCGTCATTCGCCACATAGAGCTGGACGATTTCCTTGCCGTCCACCGCGCCCGTGTTGGTCACGGTGAGGGTGGCCTTGAGGCTGTCGCTGTCGGTGATGCTGTCCGCCGAGAGGCGCAGGTCGCTGTAAGCAAAGCTGGTGTAGCTCAGGCCAAAGCCGAAGGGCAACAGGACGGGCTTTTGCACTTTGTCGTAGTAGCGGTAGCCGATGTACAGGCTCTCGCGGTACTCCACGGAGAGGAGGCCACCGGGGAACTGATCGGCGGCGGGGGTGTCGGCCAGCGCTAGGGGATAGGTTTCGGCCAGCTTGCCGCTGGGGTTCACTTCGCCGCTTAGGATGTCCCAAATCGCGCCCGCGCCCGCAGAGCCGTGGAGGTAGGCGTTCAGCACGGCGGGTGTCCGCGCGAACCAAGGCAGAATCGCCGGCGCACCGCCGCTCAGGACGACGACGGTGTTGGGGTTGGCGGCCAGTACGGCATCGGCCAGCTGATTGTGCGCTTCGGGCAGTTCCAGATGCGTGCGGTCAAAGCCCTCGGACTCATACGCTTCCGTCAGACCGATGAACAGCAAGACCACGTCCGCGCCTTGCGCCGCCGCAACGGCATCGGGCAGGTAAGAGGCGGGGTCATACTTTTTGCCGGGCTTTTTCTCGTAGCCCTGCGCGTAGGTATACTCTGCGCCTGCGGCATCGAGCACGCCGCAGAAGCTGTCGAGCGTATGGGGGTTGATTTGGCTCGAGCCCGCGCCCTGATAGCGCGGCGCTTTGGCCATTTCGCCGATGACGGCAATCCTCGCGCCGCTCTGGAGGGGCAGCACGCCGTCGTTTTTCAGTAGCACCATGCTCTCGCCCGCGATTTTCCGCGCCAGCGCGTGGTGCTTAGGCTTACTGTAGGTAGAGGTCGCCTGCGCCTCCAAATTCGGGATGCATTTGGCGATGAGCTCCAACAGCTTCGTGACGCGCGTATCCACGACGCGCTCGTCGAGCGTGCCCGCGTTGACCGCATCGATGATTTCTTTGGTGCGCAGACCAAAAGTGGAGGGCATTTCTAAATCGTTGCCCGCGCGAACACCTTCCACGCGGTCGGTCACCGCGCCCCAATCGCTCACGACAATCCCGTCAAAGCCCCACTCCTCGCGGAGAATCTGCCACTGCGTGTACGCGTTTTGCGAGGCAAAAGTGCCGTTGATTTTGTTATACGAGTTCATGACCGTCCAAGGTTGTTCGCGCTTGACGATGGTCTCGAACGCGGGCAGGTAGAGCTCCCGCAAGGCGCGCTCATCCACCACCGTGTCCACGTACAGGCGGCGCGTCTCCTGATTGTTGGCGCAAAAGTGCTTCAGGCTCGTGCCCACGCCCTGCGACTGCACGCCGCGCACCCACGCCGCGCCCAGCTCCCCCGCAAGGTGGGGGTCTTCGCTGAAGTATTCAAAGTTGCGGCCGCACAGGGGACTGCGCTTCATGTTCACGCCCGGCCCGAGCACCACGCTCACGCCGTCCGCGCGAGCCTCTTCGCCCAGCGCAATGCCCATTTGCTCCAGCAGATCGGCATCCCAAGAGCAAGCCGTGAGGGAGGCCGTGGGGAAGCAGGTGGCGGGTGTGGAAGAGCCAAAGCCCAGCTGATCCCCCGCGCCGAGCTGTTGCCGCAAGCCGTGCGGGCCATCGCACACCATGACGGCGGGGATGCCCAGACGCTCTAAGCTCTCTAAGTGCCAAAAATCGCGGCCGTCTAGGAACGCCGCCTTTTCCTCTAAAGTGAGCTGCGCCAAGATTTCGGGCACTGTGCGCCCGGCAATGGTGTACTGCGCCATGGATGTACCTCCGAATAACATCGTGTGTTTCTACAGTAGTTTAGCACATTTTCCGCAAAAGTGCAAGGTGTGCAATGAACAAAGAACAATGGACAATTGGTTGTAGGGGCGACCCTTGTGGTCGCCCCTACGGGGTATGGTTGCCCGTGTGACCATGTAGGGGTCGCCGTCCACGGCGACCCGTGGTTCTCTACGAATTTTTTCAGGAGCGTGGGACGCCGAGGGCGGCGTCCCCTACCATTGGGTATCTGGGCGGGATCACGGGCGGCAGATTGCCGCCCGCCAAACAGGTTTGACAAACCAGAAAGTATGTGCTATAATAATGCGCAAGATAGGGGCATAGCTCAGTTGGTAGAGCAGCGGTCTCCAAAACCGCGTGCCGAGGGTTCAAGTCCTTCTGCCCCTGCCATGTATAGCCTGTAGCTTTGAACCAAAATCAAGCCGCCGAAAAGCCCCGTTTAACGGGGTCTTTTGGTTTTTGCGGGGGCAAATACAAATTTTTAGGGAGGGACTTGAATTCTCGTGCCGCTTTATCGAATCCAGCCCGTGACACGCACCGCCAAAATGGCACTGCGTAGCTTTGTGTGCAACGTTATAGCCTGACAAACGGTTACACCTTGTACACGCTCACTAGTCCGCACATTTACAACTTAAAATATAAATTCATCTTGACGTGCCCAGCCGATTCTGCTATAATTAGCAGGTTGCGCGTGGCAAAAGCCGTTGCACGCGCAAAAATCCATGCCACAAACAACGCTCCGTATCGCTTTGTGTGTCTCCATTGGCGCCCGTAGCTCAGGTGGATAGAGCAACTGCCTTCTAAGCAGTGGGTCACAGGTTCAAGTCCTGTCGGGCGCGCCATGCAAAACCCCTTGAAAACACAGTGTTTTCAAGGGGTTCGTGTTTTCTTGCACACTAGGTTCGCCACCTAAAACGCAAGAATTTATCGGTATTTATCGGTGTTTACTGTTGCAAAAGGTGTTGCAACAATTTTTCCGACCTCGCTTCAGGACACCCCTAAACCCGCGTCAAGTCTTTACGCTTGACCCAACTGTTGAGCTCCTTGATGCGCACATCGTCTGTGCCCAATTGCGCTACCGTGTAGGCTTTGCCCTTATAGGTGGCGGGGATGGTCACGGTCGAGCGGCTGTACTTGCCTGCGCTGGCGTTGATTTTGACCTTGTCGCCGACTTTCAGCGCGGCGGGTTTCGGCGCAGGGGCGGTGGGTGTTGCAGG
>JAISJQ010000059.1 GCA_031261445.1 Oscillospiraceae bacterium
ATCTTTGACAGAAGGAGGTGATACTTATGGAGATATTTGCAATGATGTACCTGATCATCTGGATCAGCACGATGTCTATCGCTCTGTGTCTCAATAGCCAAAGGAAATGACCGCTCCCCGATCCAAGGTTAGCGGTCATTCCGACAACTCTTGATGGGTGAACCGTTCACGTCCGCCCCTCTGTACAGTATTATACGCCATTTAGACGCATTTGTCAAGCGTTCTAGATGCTAGATTCTAGATTTTAGAGACTAGATTCAACATCTTTGCCTTTTTGTCTGTTTTAGTCACGACATTCAGCATCCCGTAGGGGTGCACATCCAGCGTCCGCCGAGAAGAGAAAACATCGTGAGACCAGTGGGCGAGCTACGCTCGCCCCTAAACATGCCTACCATGCGGAAAGAAGAGAACATGCACCGTCTGCCTGCGCTGTTGTTGCCTTGGTACGCCCAGAGTGCCCGCGCGTTCCCGTGGCGTGCCGATGCCGCGCCCTACCGCGTTTGGGTGTCTGAAATCATGCTACAACAGACCCGCGCCGAAGTGGTGATTGCCTATTTCACGCGTTTCATCGCCGCGTTGCCCACCGTGCAGGCACTGGCCGACTGCCCGGAGGAGCAGCTGCTCAAGCTCTGGGAGGGCTTGGGCTATTATTCGCGTGTGCGCAATCTGCAAAAGACCGCGCAGATTGTCGTGCGCGAACACGGCGGCGCGTTGCCCATCAGCGCCGATGCGCTGCGCCGCCTGCCGGGCATTGGCGACTACACCGCCGGGGCGATTGCGTCCATTTGCCACGATGCCGCCACCCCCGCCGTGGACGGCAACGTCCTGCGCATTTTTGCGCGGCTAACGGCAGACACGCGCCCGGTCTCTGACACGAGTTTCAAAAAAGAGTGCACGCGCACGCTGCTGGCTGTCTACGAAAAACACCTCCCCGCCGGGCAACGCGGCGCACTCACGCAAGCGTTGATGGAGCTGGGGCGCACCGTCTGCACTCCGGGCGCACGGCCGCATTGCGACACGTGCCCCGTGCGCCCCCTGTGTCTGGCCGCCGCGCGAGACATCGCGGGGACGCTGCCCGTTAAAATCCCCAAAAAACCGCGCCGAGAGGAAGAGCGCACGATATTTCTCTGCCACTGTCGGGGCAAAATTGCGTTGCGCCGCCGCGAGGACACTGGCGTGCTGCGGGGTATGTGGGGACTGCCCGACTTGCCCGGCACTCTGGCGGAAAACGACATGCTCGCCGCCGCCGAGGCGCTCGGCTTTGCCGTGCGTGCGTTGCGCTCCATCACGCACCACGAGCACATTTTCACGCACATCCACTGGCGCATGACGCTCTGCACGCTGGATGTCGACGCCATCCCCGCCGACTGCACCCTGTTTGCCCCCGATGCCCTGCCAGCCCTGCCCAGCGCGTTTGGGAAATTGATCTAGGGGCTAGGTTAGCAATGAACATTTGGCAATTGACAAAGAACAATTGTTATGGCATCAGGCGTTGGGGACTGTAGGGCACGGCTCGCCCTCCAGTCTGAATCCTCGTCACTCAATGGGCACATCAATCCGCCGCAGTTTCTCCCACAGGATGGCATCCTCGCTGGGGGCGATTTGGTTGGCCTCTAGGCGTTGGCGGATGCCCAGCATTCGCGCGTCCGTGCTGGCGATGCGCTCCGCGCAGTCGCGCAACTCACTCACCAGTGCGGGGTCGTTGGCCGAATCACTCTTGTATTTTAGCTGGTGCTCTAGGCTCGCCCAAAAGTCCATGGCGATGGTGCGGATTTGCACCTCTACCTTCAGCCGCTTCGTCTGGTTGGCAAAGAACACCGGGATGCTGACGATCAGGTGCAGGCTACGATAGCCATTGTTTTTCGGGAAGGCAATGTAGTCCTTTTGCGCCACCAGCTCTATGTCGTCCTGCTGCGTGAGTGCTTTAGCAATGACATAGATGTCGTCCACATAGGAGCAAATCACGCGTACGCCCGCCACGTCGTTGATGCGCTCTTCGATGTTCCCCAGCGTGAAATCTAGGCCTTTGCGGGTGATTTTCTCCGCAATACTGGTCGGGCGCTTCAGGCGCGTGCCGATGAATTTGATGGGGTTGCGCTGGTAGCGCACGTTGTATTCGGTGTTGAGCACGTCAAACTTCGTCTTGATTTCTTTCATGGCGCAGGTGTACATCATCATCAGTTCCTTGAACTCCACCATGTCGCCCATCACCTTTTTGGACTGGTCAACAATGCTGTGGAGCAAAGGGCTCGTGGCCGTAATCAAGTCCGAGGACAGCCCAGAAAAAGGCTCATCCGAAAGATTGCTGAACAGCGTCTCCCAATTTTCATTCGTGTGCATTTTTTGCCCTCTCTCTCGCAGTCTCGCCCTAGTATACCATACGTCCCGTGCGCAAACAAAGGCGTTTTGATGAAGGCTTTTTGAACTTTTTAGAGCGCCAGCAGCTCCTTCGTGTACCCCGTCAGGTTCTCGCCGCCCGTTTTCGTCACCAACACCATGTCCTCAATGCGCACGCCGAAACGTCCGGGGAGATACAGCCCCGGCTCAACCGTGACCACCATGCCCGCTTGCAAGGTGTCTTCGCTCTTCTTGCTGAGCGTGGGGCTCTCGTGGATTTCCAGCCCCACGCCGTGCCCCGTGCTGTGGGCAAAATATTTGCCCATCCCGGCCTGCTCGAACACCACGCGGCAGGCCGCGTCTATGTCTTTACACGCCGCGCCGGGCTTTACCGCCGCAATGCCCGCGCGTTGCGCTTTTAGGACGAGGGCGTAGATTTCGCGCTGTTCGTCGCTGATTTCGCCCACGGCCACCGTACGCGTCATGTCGCTGTGGTAGCCCCCCACCACTGCGCCGAAATCCAGCGTCAGCAGGTCGCCAGAGCGCAAAGGGCGCCCTCCCGGCACACCGTGGGGCAGACTGCCGTTCTCCCCTGCTACGGCGATGGTGTCAAAGCTGATACCCTGTGCGCCCAAGGCAAACATTGCCCATTCCAGTGCTCGTGCAATCTCGGTCTCCGTGCGCCCGGGGCGGATTTCGGGCAGGATCTGCGCCAGCGCACGCTCGGCAATGTCCTGCGCCGCGCGAATGTGCGCCACTTCCGCGTCCGACTTCACGGCACGCATCTCGGCGAGCGTTTTGTCCAGCGTGCCGTCTGTGCAGAAGCGCAGTGCCGGGCATTTCTTCTCCCGCCGCGCCAACTGCGCCAGCGTGACGTATTCGGCATCGATAGAAAACTCAGTCTCTGGTAGCGTTTTCAGCAGCTCATCGAGCTTCTCAATGTCCCGCACCTCCAGCGCGGTGACGCACTTTTCCACCGCCTCCAGATAGCGTTTGTCCGTCAGATAGAACGCCCCCGCCGAGGAGAGGAGCACGGCGCAGTTGTCCGCCGCAAAGCCGCTGAGATAGCGGCAGCTCACGGGGGAGGAGATCCATGCGGCGGTACTTTCGGGGAGCGTCTGCGCCAGTGCCTTGATCGGATGCCCCATCACGCCGCCCCCGCACTTTTTTGAATCGCCTCAAAGCTCTCAAAGCTGAGGATGTGTTCCATGCGGCAGGCATCCTCGGCGGCGATGTTTTCCGGCACGCCCAACCCAATGAGCCAGTCGCGCAGGACGTTGTGCCGCTCAAGCACTTGCGCCGCTAGGGCGTGTCCGCCTTCGGTGAGCCGCAAGGCGCCGTCCTCGTCCGGCACAACCAACCCCGCCTCGCGCAGCTTTTTCATGGCCACGGAAACGCTGGCGCGGGAAAAGCCCAAATGCGCCGCCACGTCCACGGCGCGGACTGCGCCATGTGCGCTCAATTCCAAAATCGCTTCCAAATAATCTTCAGCAGATGCGTGCATAACTAGATCCTAGATATTAGATTTTAGAGGCTAGATTTTACTCTAGACCCTTGACAAAACTGCGTGGTGGTGCTATACTATAAATGGCGGCATCAACCGATAGACGGTTTGTGTCCCAGAGATGAGCTACAGAAGTAACTGCCCTACTTGGACGCGGGGCGGTTACTTCGTTTTGTGGTCACGAAGTGACAGGATGTACCCGGTGGCACATATCAGCACGAGTGCGATATAGAGCAACGTTTGGTTTTCCATGGCGTTCACCTCCTTTCGGAGATGGGAACGCGAACCGCCTACCGTTTAGGTTGATGCCGTGTATATTCTACCATTTTTGCACAGAGATGTCAAGCAGTCTAGAATCTAGTTTGAGAACAATTTTTGCACCCGCGCCACGGCGGTTTGGGTTTTTTCCAGCGTGTTGAAGGCCGTGAGGCGGAAGAAGCCTTCGCCCGCTGGACCAAAGCCGCTACCGGGCGTGCCGACCACCTGCGCCTCGTGCAGGAGGGTGTCGAAGAGTTGCCAGCTGGTCAACCCCGAGGGTGCTTGAAACCAGACATAGGGCGAATTCTCCGCACCCCAACATTTGAGTCCGCTGGCGGTCAGCGCGTCAAAAATCACGCGCGCGTTGTTTAGGTAGTAGGCGATGGTCTCGCGGCACTGCGCCGCGCCTTCGGGGCTATAGACCGCCGCCGCCGCTCGCTGGGTGATGTACGGCACGCCGTTGAATTTTGTGGATTGCCGCCGCGCCCACATCGCGTTCAGGCTCGCGCCGTCGCGCACTAGCTCTTTGGGCACGACGGTATAGCCACAGCGCACGCCCGTAAAGCCCGCCGTTTTGCTGAAGGAGCGAAATTCAATGGCGCAGGTTTTCGCGCCGTCACACTCGTAGATGCTGTGGGGCTTGTCGTCGGTGATGAAGGCCTCGTAGGCGGCGTCGAAAAGGATGACGGCGTCGTGCTCGTTTGCCCAATCCACAAACTGCTGCAATCCCGCTTTGTCGATGGCCGCGCCCGTGGGGTTGTTGGGGAAGCACAGGCACAGGATGTCCGCATGCTCGCTGGGCAGGGCGGGCAGAAAGTCGCTTTCGGGGGTGCAGGTCAGGTACACAAAGCGCGTCCAGTGGTCGCCCACAAAGCGGCCGCCGCGCCCGCTCATGACGTTCGCGTCCACGTAGACGGGGTACACGGGGTCACAGACCGCTACCACGTTGTCCGTCCCAAAGAGGTCGCCGATGTTGGCGGTGTCGCTCTTTGCGCCGTCGTTGACGAAGATTTCGTCTGTCTCAATCTCCACGCCACGACTGCGAAAATCGCCGTCGCGGATCGCCTCAAGCAGGAAGTCATAGCCAAAGGCGGGCGGGTAACCCTGAAACGTTTCGGCGCAAGACATGTCGTCCACGGCACTGTGCAGTGCGCTGACAACAGCCGCGGGCAACGGGCGCGTCACATCGCCAATGCCTAAGCTGATGATGTCCGCGGCGGGATGGTCGGCGCGATAGGCCGCCGTTTTGCTGGCGATGTCGCGGAAAAGATAGCTGGTTTGCAGCTTGCCAAAATTGTGATTGATTTGCATTCTAAGTGCTCCTATGCTAGATTCTAGATATTAGAGACTAGATGCTAGATTTTGCGACAAACCCTTGCTTGAAAAAGATCATCGCGTAAAATTCCAGAAATCTAGCCTCTAGACCTTGACAAAACTGCGCGGCAGTGCTATACTATAGATGGTGACACCAACCGTATAAGCGGTTTGCGTCTCCGAGATGCGAACTACTTGAAGTAATCGCCCTACAGGACAGCGGGGCGGTTACTTCGTTTTATTGGAACGAAGGGACAGGATGTAACCTGTCGCGCATATCAGCACGAGTGCGATATAGAGCAACGTTTGGTTTTCCATGGCGTTCACCTCCTTTCGGAGGGGAGACGCAAACCGCCTACCGTATAGGTTGGTGTCGCATATATTCTACCATTTTTGCGCCATGTTGTCAAGGCAAAAATAATCTAGGTACACGCCCGTCTCATAAACTGAAAAATCGTGGAAACTGTGCAATGTAGGGGCGCACGCCCCCGTGCGCCCGCTGATTCCCACAAACTATTGATGAGATATCCGGCTAAATCGTTCCGTTTCTTAAAAAAGTAGCCGTTTTATAAACAGCGGAC
>JAISJQ010000023.1 GCA_031261445.1 Oscillospiraceae bacterium
ATGTTTTCGGCTCGCCGAAAACTTCTTGGCAAGCAATGTCTGTGGATAGCCACAGACATACTTGCCGCTTGTTGGGGAGACCCCAAGCCCTCTCAAAATCTCCGATTTTGTTAAGCCAACAAGTTGGCTGCTAAAGTTACTTAGTCGTCTTTCTTGCTTAAAAAATCTTCCCGTGACTCATAAATATTATCACGGGAGATACTATTCTTAAACCAACTCTGTACACTTCCAAGTGTATTTATGGTCATCAAAATCAGGTTGATTGTTTAAGTGTGCGCCACACCTATCGCACCACCAATCTATCCTCGCAAATCTCTCACTCATAGCTACATTCTCCCACTTACGGTAATTTGTTTTGAAATAAGCTCAATGCTGATAGTCTGAAACCAGGCTTAATCACTAAACATAGCTCTCGTCTACTGTGTCTACACTGTGAATGATTTCATAATATGTTTTCCCCTGATATTCGTATGCTGTATACGGCCAACCTTTTCCGCTGATTTTTTCAACCGGAATGAAAAGTGACATTACCTCGGATTCGCTATGACTACTAGTCGGGAAAAAATAGTAGTCGTACGTTCCGTCACCTAAATTGTCTTCCCATCCAATATTCTTAGCGCTTATAACATGACACTCAATATTCATGTGCAAATCCCCTTAGACGTTTGATTTCTTATAACTTCGTTTTCGTTGTTTTTGTTCCAACGACAGTTCCATTCGGATAGCGCGCGGCACTACACTTATCTGAGCCGTTATCTTTCTCAACTTTTGATACTTCTGGTTTAGTCTTCCTCTTGACTTTCATCTTGGTATGATGTGGTTAACTCCATCATTTTCTGAGAATAAGTAGCACTATCAATTTCCTCATCAGCATATTGTCGCATCAATTCATCAATTTGATTCTTTAATTCTTCTCTGCCCATTCTAATCACATCCCTTCTCGTCGCCATTTGGAATTTCTGAATTTTCATCGCTTAAATATTTTGCGTAATTTTTCTCGCCACATTTTTTGCAAACGATATACGGAGTATCATTATCGAGAACAAATGTTGCACCAGTTAAAGGCTCTCCGCAATGTTCGCACACCCCGACATTTGGGATTTTAACAAGTCCTTTCTTTTTGAAATATCTATAAGCAAGATAACCGCCCGCAGCCACAATCGCCGCTACGATTAACGTGGGTATTATCCATTTGCTTTTCGCTCCAGTTTTCACTACATCCGTCAAAGGAGCTGTGGTGCGAACTGACGGAATTACATTTGAACTTGATAATGCCGTATCAGGTACGGAAATTTTTACAATACGCTCGCCAACTTCTCGTGTTAATCCTTCTGGGAACTTGAAAGAACCGATTGCGTATCCGCCATTGGTGTACTGATTTCCGAAAAAAGGATGTGTTACTCCCGCCATTTTGCCCCCTTGTTTTAACCTTTTTTATTACTCTAACTCAAAAACAAACGCGAACGCCTCCCCGACGATAAACACGCGGGTCGGGTTCGCATTTGCTCGGTTTGGTGGGAGAGGGTGGATTCGAACCACCGAAGTCGAAGACAACAGATTTACAGTCTGCCCCCTTTGGCCGCTCGGGAACTCTCCCAAATCCACAGCCCAGATATTATAACACACTCGCGCCGAAATTGCAAGACCTTTTTTGGAAAAAAACGTAGGGGCTACCGCGGGAGGGAAACACAGCGTTTGCGGGGGGATGAACGGGCGGCAGGTTGCCGAACCTAACAGCAACGAGGAATCACCACACCCCACGCCACAAATCATCACGAACCCTATGCAAATCCCCCAAAAAGTGCTATAATAATGCACGCACCGCATAAAATGCACGCGCCTAGGCAGGCAAAAGGAGTTTACACCATGGCAAGAACCTACAACGGCATTCGCGAACTACGCGCCGACACCGTTACCGTCAACGACTGGGGCGGCAGCAGCGTGGCGGCCGCCCAGCAATATCCCCAAAAGTGCATGGGGCGCGCCGACCGCTCGTTCAGTCAGGGCTTGCAGTGCCAGCAGATCAACTCTGTCATGGCGCTGCTGAGCATGGAGGACGCGGCGTTTGTGGTGCATTCGCCCTTGGGTTGCGCGGGCTGTTGCTCCATGGCCAACGACTGGTTTCGCGTGGGGCAGATCCATCGCGGCAGCTTTGCGCTGCGCAACGCCCGCGTGCTGGTGACCAACCTCGATGAGCGCGACATCGTGCACGGCGGCGAGGCAAAGCTACGAAAAGCCCTGCATCTGGCGTGGGAGCGCTACGCGCCCAAACTGATCTTTGTCTTCACCTCCTGCGCGTCGGGGATCATTGCCGACGACGTGGACGCCATCTCCACCGAAGTGAACGAAGAGCTGACGGACACCAAAATCATCCCCATCCACTGCGAGGGCTTCAAGAGCAAGGTCTGCGCGTCGGGCTATGACGCGGCGTTTTTGGCCATCACCAAATATGTCCTAGCCGACACGCCCCGTGGCGAGACCATCCCCGGGCTACTCAATCTGTTCGCCCCGCCCACGGTCAGCTATATGGATCAGCTGGAAATCGAGCGTATTCTGGGCGACATTGGCATTCAAGCCAACTACATTCCGTTCTATTCCTCGCTGGAGAAAATCCAAAAACTCCCGCGTGCGCAGGGCTCAACGGCCATCTGCAAGGTGTTTGCAGACGAGTTCATGAAGGAGCTCGAAGACCGCTACGGCATTCCTTATTCCCATACCATCATGCCCATCGGTACGCGCAACACCGACCGCTGGCTGCGCGGCGTGGCGAAAATCATGGGCAAGGAAGAGGAGGCCGAGGCCTACATTGCCCGTGAGCGCGAGACCTACCTGCCGCTGGTGGCGGATTTGCGCGCCAAGCTACAGGGCAAGCGCGTGTTCATCTGCGGGGGGACGGGGCGCTCCTTCGCCGCCGCTGCGCTGATTGACGACTTCGGCATGAAGCTGGTGGGCATGGAGACCCCCACATATGACGACGAAGCGCAGTTGGACATCGAGAACCTCAACCGCATCCACGGCGATTTTGTGCTGGATGTGGCCAACATGATGCCCTTTGAGCAGGTGAATCTGCTCAAACGCCTGAAGCCGGATGTGTTCATCGGCGTGCCCGTGTGGGCGGCGCGGCTGGGACTGCCGACCACCCACGTGCTGGACATCAAACGCCCCACCATGGGCTACCGCAACCTGGTGTATCTGGGCAGCAAAATTGCCGCGCAGATTGAGAACCCCGGCTACAACGAAAAAATCGCCGCCCATGCGCATCTGCCCTACAAACCCAGCTGGTACGAGAGCGACCCATTCAAATTTATACGGTAAATGCCGCAATCGTAGGGGCGGATATCATCCGCCCGCTGATTCTAACAAACCCAATGGGCGGCAAATTGCCGCCCCTACAGGCCTCATGCCTGTATCCTCATCCCTCATCCCTCAACCCTCATCAGGGCGACCACAAGGGTCGCCCCTACAAATGAACATCACGGAGAAAAACCATGTCTGAAATCCTTGAGAATCCACACGGCAATTGCGCCCTTGGCGGGGCGAACGCCACGTTTACGGCTCTGCGCCGCGTGATTGCGATCTATCATTCTGGACCCGGCTGCGCCATGCAGACCACGGCGGGGGAGGCCAGCCAAGGTAGCCTGCGCCTGCCCTATTACACCAGCTACACCGCCATCCCCTGCACCAACATGCTCGAGCGCGAGGTGGTTTTTGGCGGCGAGGAAAAGCTGGAAAAGCACTTAGAGGGCGCACTGGAGATTCTGGACGCAGACGCATTTTTCGTCCTCACGGGCTGCACGGCGGGGATTATTGGTGACGATGTCCAGAGCGTGGTGCAACGTTTTCAGGCGGAGGGTCACCCGGTCTACGCCGTGGAGACCGCCGGATTTTTGGGCGAGAGCTATCGCGGACACGAGATTGCCTGGAACGCCCTGTTTGAGCACATCGTGGACAAAAATCCGCCTGCGCGTGACGCTGCGCTCGTGAACATCTTTGGCATCGTGCCCTATCACGACCCCTACTTTGAGGGCAATCTGGAGGAAATCACGCGCTTGCTAGAGAAGCTCGGCTTGCGCGTGAACACGTTCTTCTCCCATGGGCAGGGGATTGCAGAAGTGAAAAGCTCGTCCTCCGCGGCGCTGAACATCGTCCTCTCCCCGTGGCTACTGAAGGGACTGGCAGAGAAATACGAAAAAAGCTTTGGAATCCCCAGCCTGCGCTTTGCGGGCGCACCCTTGGGGGCAACGGACACCGCCGCCTTCCTGCGTGCGGTGGGCACTGCGCTGGGCAAGGAAGAGGCCGCAGAGCGCGTCATCGCGCAAGAGGAAGAGTGGTATTATCGCTACCTTGAGACAGGCATTGGCCTACAGAGTTGGCGGCGATTTTCCATCGTGGGCGAGAGCGGCAACGTGATTCCCATCACTCGATTTTTGGCCAACGACTACAGCTTCACGCCGGAAATCGCCATTTGCACGGATGTCCTCTTTCGCCCAGCAGACAAGGCGTTTGTGACCGAACAGCTGACCAATCTGGAATACGCCCAGCCGCCGGAGCTCCTCTTTACGGGCGACCAGTGGGAAATCAACCAAGCCCTTGCGCGGTATCCGGATGCCGCCCTGCTCATCGGCAGCACCAACGAGCACGAATTCGCCATCGCGCACGGGCAGCAGTTCTTTCTGGCCTGCTACCCCAACACGGAGCGCCTGATCTACAACCGCAGCTGCGCCGGCTATCGCGGCGCACTGACGCTGATTGAGGATATATACTCCAATTTATGATTTGAGAAGGCAGAGGGCAGAAGGCAGAAGACAGATTTTTGGACAGCAATTCTGCCCTCTGTCTTCTGATTTCTGCCCTCTGCTAGACCACGGGCGGATGATATCCGCCCCTACACCCTCACGCCTGTATCCTTATCCCGCACGCCTCATAGTCCCAACACCTATTCACTATTCACTATTACCTATTATCTATCTAAATGCCTAGGCTGACCTGCAGGGCGTGGTTGACGCGACTCATGTCGCCAAAGGGCAGTTGCCCCATGCGCTCGCGCAGGCGACGCTTGTCCAGCGTGCGCACCTGTTCGAGCAGGACGATGGAATCCTTCGCCAAACCGCTCTCCATCGCGTCGACGTGGATATGGGTAGGTAGGGCGTTTTTGTCCGTCTGGCTGGTGATGGCCGCCGCAATCACGGTGGGGCTATAGCGATTGCCCACATCGTTCTGGACGATCAGCACCGGGCGCACGCCGCCTTGTTCGCTGCCCACAACGGGGCTCAGGTCGGCGTAATAGATCTCGCCGCGCCGCACATTTTTGTCATTCATTCTCTTCACCTCATGGATATTTTTGCCGCTTTATCGCCGGGTTATGCAAAGACTTGTCCGTTTCCTGTTCTCAGGATATGCCGAGGCTCGTCCCTGCGTCCATAGCGGCTTTCATAAATAGCGCGAAATGCGCATATCCCCACCCATGAATAGGTGTTAGGTGATTAAGCGTTAGGGGTTTTGTGCTGTTTGACGTTCTGCGCCGCTTTGTGGTATAATACATCTGTTCATATTCTAACGCACAAGCGGGGGCGCACCATGCTGCAAAGCCTGTACATCGAAAACATTGCCGTCATCGAAAAGGCCGAACTGCGCCCCGGCGCGGGCCTCAGCTGCCTGACGGGCGAGACCGGCGCGGGCAAGTCCATCGTCATCGACGCCATTCGCGCGGTGCTCGGCGAACGCACGGGGCGGGAGATCATCCGCACGGGCGCACGCTCGGCCATGGTGACCGCGCTGTTCGGCGGCATCTCGACCGCTGTGCAAGAAAAGCTGGCACAGCTGGGCATCGCTGGCGGGGACGACGACGAGCTACTGCTGCGCCGCAGCGTCAACGTGGAGGGCAAGAGCGATTTTCGCGTCAACGGCGCACCCGTCACCGCCACCATTTTGCGGGAGCTGGGCGCACTGCTGGTGAACATCCACGGCCAGCACGACAACCACGCGCTGCTCAACCACGAAAAGCACATCACTTTTTTGGACGCGGCGGCGGGCACGGGCGCACTGTTGGCGGACTACCGCGCGGCATATAAGGAATACAAGCGCCTGTTGCGGGAGCAAGAAACGCTGCAGATGGACGAGCGCGAGAAGACGCGCCGACTGGAACTGCTGGACTTTGAAATCCATGAGCTGGAGAGCGCGGACATTCGCCCGGGCGAGCTGGAGGAGATGGACGCGCGACTGACGCTGCTGCGCAACAGCGAAAAAGTCGCGGACGACCTGCGTTTGGCGCGGCAACTGTTGGTCGGCGACGGCGATGAGGGGCTCACCAGTCAATTGAGCGCGACCTTGCGTGCGCTGGAATCGGCGGAGGAATTCTTGCCGGACATCGCCCAGACGGTGCAGACCGTCCGCGACGCCGTCTACACCCTGCCAGACGCCGCCAGCGAGTTGCGATATACCTTAGAGGGGCTGGATTTTGACCCCCGCGAGCTGGAAGAGTTGGCCGGGCGGCTGGACATGCTGCGCCGTCTGGAGCGCAAATACGGCGCGGACGGCGAAGAAGCCCTGCTGGAGATTCTCGCCCGCTCCATCACCGAACGCGCCAACATCACCCACGCGGAGGAACGCCTAGCGCAGATTACCGCCGAAGTAGCGCGGGCGCAGACCGTGGTGGATCAGCTCGCCGCGCAGTTGCGCCATGCGCGAGAGGCCGCCGCGGAGGGCTTTGCGCAGTCCGTGTTGGACGAACTGAGCTTTTTGGACATGCCCGGCGCGGTGTTCAGCGTGCAGTTTACGCCCACGTCCCCCGGCGAAAATGGCACGGAAAAGGCCGAATTCCTGCTCTCGGCCAATGCGGGGGAAACGCCCAAACCACTGGTGAAAATCGCCTCTGGCGGTGAGCTGAGCCGAATTATGCTGGCACTGAAAAACGCCCTGCCGGATACCGACGGCGTAGATACGCTGATTTTTGACGAGGTGGACGCGGGCATTGGCGGACGCGCGGCGCAGAAGGTCGGGGCGAAGCTGCGCTCGGTGGCGCGGGGGCGGCAGGTGCTGTGCGTGACGCACTTGGCGCAGATTGCCGGGCAGGGTGCGCAGCAACTGAACATCGCCAAAGAAACGCGCGAGGGCAAGACCTACACGCGCATCACACCGCTCGATCGCGCCGCACGCATCGGCGAACTAGCGCGGATGCTCGGCGGCGACGCACTCTCCCCCGTACAACGCGCGGCGGCCGAAGAGCTACTCATCTAGATGCTAGATGCGTGCGCATTTGACATTTTTCGCGTGCTGTGGTATAATTTTACGCAGACGTGTTGCGCTAGGAACAGCCCTTCGGGACTGTTGCGGTTTATCCAGTCGCCCCATCCTGTATCAGGACTGGAGGTGATACTTATGGCAGAATTGGTTATGCTCTACCTGATCCTCGTGATTACGGCAGTCATCATCAAGC
>JAISJQ010000047.1 GCA_031261445.1 Oscillospiraceae bacterium
TCATGACGATTTTGGGCCAGCATCGTGATGAAATCGCGCAAAACGCCGCAGAAACCCGATTCGCATAGCATTAGATCGTTTTGAACTGGGGGTAATTAGAGGGAGTCAATTGTTAATTGTGCGCCAGCGCCCCCGCTTGCAAATTCCCCCAAAATCCTGTATAATTCTCTTGGCAGGCATAGCACTGCCCCGGGAGGGTCGATTATGTCCAGAAAAATGCGTGACGATGTGCCACCGTATTTGTTTCACCAAGGCAACAACGCCCACAGCCACGAATACCTCGGTGCACACCGCGTGCGGCCAGACGCTGTGGTCTTTCGCGTCTGGGCACCGCACGCAAAGTGCGTCCATGTGGTGGGCGATTTTTGTGACTGGGAGCGGGGCATCCCGCTGGAGCGCGTCACAAAACAGGGCGTTTGGGAGGCGGAAGTGCCTGGTGTAGCGCAGTATGACGCCTACAAGTTCGCCATCACCCGCGCGGACGACACCGTGCAGCTCAAGGCCGACCCCTACGCCGTGCACGCGGAGACACGCCCCGGCACGGCCAGCAAATACTACGAATTCCCCGCGTTCAAGTGGACGGACAGTGCGTGGCTGCGCAAACGCAGTGCCCGCAAGCCCTACTGCGCCCCCGTGAACATCTACGAAGTGCATCTGGGCTCTTGGCGCGTGCACGAGGACGGCGCACCCCTCACCTACCGCGAGGCCGCCGATGCGCTGGCGACCTACTGCGCCGACATGGGCTACACCCACGTGGAGCTCATGCCCGTCAGTGAGTACCCCTTCGACGGCTCTTGGGGCTATCAGGTCACAGGCTATTTTGCGCCCACCAGTCGTTATGGCACGCCAGAAGACTTCCAGTATTTTGTGGACAAGTTGCACAAGGTGGGGCTGGGCGTGATTTTGGACTGGGTGCCCGCGCACTTCCCCAAGGACGCGTTCGGTCTGGCGGATTTTGACGGCGCACCCTGCTACGAATACGCCGACCCACGCAAAGGCGAGCATCTGGAGTGGGGCACAAAGGTCTTCGACTATGCCCGCCCCGAGGTGCAGTCCTTCCTGATTTCCTCCGCCCTGCAGTGGTTTCAGCGCTACCACATCGATGGCCTGCGCGTGGACGCGGTGGCCAGTATGCTCTATCTGGATTATGGCCGCAAGGAGGGGCAGTGGCTGCCCAACAAAGGCGGTGGGCGCGAGAATCTGGAGGCCGTGGCGTTTTTGCAGAAGCTCAATACCGCCGTCTTTCGGGAGTTCCCGGACGCGATGATGATTGCCGAGGAGAGCACCTCGTGGCCGCTGGTGAGCAAGCCCGTCTTCGCGGGCGGATTGGGCTTTAACTTCAAGTGGAACATGGGCTGGATGAACGACTGCCTGCGCTATTTTGCGCTCGATGGCTACTTCCGCCGCTTCAACCACGACGCGCTCACGTTCTCATTTTTCTACGCATTCAGCGAGAATTTTGTGCTCCCCATCAGCCACGATGAGGTGGTGCACGGCAAGGGCTCACTGATCCAGAAAATGCCCGGCGACTATGCCGAAAAGTTCGCGGGTGTGCGGGCGTTTTTGGGCTACATGATGGCACATCCCGGCAAAAAGCTGCTCTTCATGGGCGCGGAGTTCGGGCAGTTCATCGAGTGGAATTACGAAAAGCAGCTGGACTGGTGCTTGCTGGACTACGAGGCGCATCGGCAGTTGCAGGCGTATGTCCGCGCCCTCAATCACTTCTATCAAAACAACGCTCCGCTCTGGCAGGTGGATTTTGACTGGGAAGGCTTTGCGTGGATCGTCAGCGACGATGAGCGCAACAGCGTGTTGGCCTTCCGCCGCCGAGACGAGGCGGGCGAAGAGCTCATCGCCGTGTGCAACCTGACCCCCGTAGCGCGGGCATCCTATCGCATCGGCGTACCCGAGGCGGGGCTGTACCGCGTGCTGTTCACCAGCGACGCGCCCGATTTTGGCGGCACAGGCACAGGCACAGCGGCATCCGTCCGCACGGAAAAACTCCCCATGCACGGCCAAGAGCAGAGCATTGATTTGGCACTGGCCGGCAACAGCGTGGTGTTTTTGAAGAGGCGGAAGACGCGCGGTGCGCGCTGCGCTCGCCCGCTGATTCCCGCCAACACAGTTGTTTAGAAAACGGCGCATTACTGACAGCGGGCGAGCACAGCTCGCCCCTACAAGCAACGGTTCACGCCGCGTTGAAAAAACTGTCATACAGTACTGTTAACAGCACTAGTGCTAGTACTGTATCTCCTTCTGCAACCAAGCCTTCCCCGAAATCTAGCATCTAGACGCTGTAAAGGTCTTGGCCTTTACAGAGAATGTCTGGCATTGTGTCAGATATTGACCCGTAGGGGCGGCAATCTGCCACCCGTGTGGCATTGTAGGGGCGACCGTCCCCGGTCGCCCGTTGTGCGGCAGGCGTAGGGGCGACCCTCGTGGTCGCCCTGATTATCTATGCCCTGACAGGGTAGGGCACCCTACCCCTACGGAACGGCAGGTGCGACCATACCCGCAGGGCGACCATACCCGCAGGGCACAGGCAAGGGTCGCCCCTACGGAGGCGTGAGGTCTGCACGTATGTTCGCCGCCCAACCAATTGTTCATTGTTCTTTGTGCATTGTTCATTGAATTGCAACGCCTGCTCTTGCAATTTTCGACAGAATTTGCTATACTATCAGCGTGCAGTTCGGCGGACAGAGTGTGCCCGTCAAACGGCGTGTTCAAGGGCGATTTTCCCATCACCTTCATCTTTGTCAAGAGGAGGTGATATCTATGGAGTACTTAGCAATGATCTATCTGATCATGTGGATAACCCTGTTGTCCTTCGCTATGTCCGCCAATGAAAGGAATTAACCGCTCCCCATCCACGGTAAGCGGTTAATTCCGAACCAATAACGATGGGAGAACCGTTCCGTCCGCCCCTCTGTGCATTATTATACGCTTTTCTCGCACATTTGTCAAGTGTTCTAGATTTCTGGAACAAGATGTTTTTGTTTTTTTGAAGAAGATAAGGTATGCACAGAGAATCTAGTCTCATAGTCTCTACCATCTATCATCTAGCATGGAGGAAAATATGACAAACACATTCGACATCGCCGTCCTCGGCGCGGGCACGGCGGGCATACTCTTTGCCCAGCGCATGGCCAAGCAGGGCTTCAGCGTGGGCGTGTTCGACAAGCTCCCCGAGGAAAAGCAGGGCGAGCGGCTGGGCGTGTTCCACACAGATCTGGAGCACTTCGCGCCCTACGATGTCCCCATCCCGCAACCCGGCGATGCGGACTGGGTCGGTCGCTTCAACACGGGCATCACCAAGAGCGCGTTTGACCACTACCCACAGGCGGCGGACTACCCCTTCCTCGTGCTCAAGTTCAAGCCCTTCCTCCAGCGTCTGCGGGACTGGGCGCAAGAGACCGGCAAGGTCACCTTCTTCTTTGATGCGGCGTTCCAAGACGTCCTGCGGGATGAACAAGGGCGCATCAACGGCGCACGCATCGACATCGCGGGCAAGCGCACAGAGATCCGCGCACGCCTTGTGGCGGACTGCTCCGGCATCCCCTCCGTGGTGCGCCGCAAGCTGACGAACAGCCGCGTGGAGAACTTTGAAATCACCGCCCGCGACATGTTCTACGTCATTTTGCACTACGTCAAGCTCAAGAATCCCGGTCAGCCCTTCCCGGCGGACGTCCCGCTCCACGCGCAATATCCAGACGGGCGCATCATGGCGCCTACGGGCTATGCGCAGTACAAGGCGTGGGTCGGCGGCACGGAAGACCCGGACGGCTTTTTGTTCGGCACGGGCGCGAACCTCTCGTTCGAGTACGCCCGCAAGTGCCACGAAAAGTTCCGCGCGGCCATCAAAGCGCCGCCCTACGTGGAGTGGGAAGGCTACGGCGAAGAGGGGCGCTGGGAGCAAGGCGTGACGCCCTATCACCGCGCACCCTACTCCATGGTGGACAACGGCTTCATCTGCCTGGGCGACGCCGCCTGCATGACCAAGCCCTTCAGCGGCGAGGGCATCAGCGCGGGCTGGGTGGGCGTGAAGCTGGCCAGCGAAGTCGTGGGCAAGGCCATGGCGAACGGCGCTTATCCCACCGAGGCGGCGCTGTGGGCATACAACCTGCGCTACGCGGCCGGGCAGGGCGGCGACTTTGCGAACATCACCGCCACGCTGGTCAACGCGGTGGACTGCACCGCCGAAGAGAACGAATACGAGTTCCAGAAAGGCATCGTCTTCACGGGCAAGCTGCTGACGCTGACCAACCGCACCTTCTCGGCGGACATCCCCCCGGCGGATGCCATCGCGCTGGTGGGCAAAGTGCTGGTCGGTTGCGTGTCGGGGAACATCCGTCCCGGCACGGTGAAAAATCTCGTCAAAGGCGTGCTGACGGGCATGGCGCTCAAGGCGCACTACAAAAAGTACCCCAAAACCCCAGACGGCTATGAGGCATGGAAAACCAAGGCCGATGCCCTCTGGACAAAGGCCGGCAACATGGCGGACGTGGTTGAAAGGCTTGAAGCCCGAGAGGCTGACGCACAATGAACAATTAGCAATGGACAATGTACAACTGCGTGCGCCTCTGTAGGGGCGCACGCCCCTGTGCGCCCACTGGTCTAGCAGAGGACAGAAATCAGAAGACAGAGGGCAGAATTGCGCCTAAAGATCTGTCCTCTGTTTTCTGACATCTGCCCTCTCAGCAGCGGACGCGCGATGCGCGCCCCTACAAGTCTAGCCTCTAGAAGATATTCCCAAGATTGATCTTTGTGGAATGCCCGATGTGCTCCAGCGCCTCCAACAGGCGCACGCTGCTCTCGCGGAAGAGCTCTTCGTCGCCATTTTGCAGGTATTCGTCCATCGCTGGCAGGGTCAATTCCACTTCGCCCAGCTCGCGGTGCACAACGAACATGTGCAACAGGCGGTCGGCTTTATCCCAGGAATGCTCCAGTTTTGTCAGGGCGGCGCGAAGCGCCTGCGGGTCTTCCTCGGCAGAGAGGGTGACCAACTCCCGTGCCTCCTCCTGCAACGTATCGACTTTGCGCAGCACCAAAAACTGCGTTGTCACGGCGCACGCGACCGTCAGGCTCAGCACAACCAGCGCAGCGATAAATCGTTTCATATGGCCCTCTTTTTTGTGAACTATCATGAAATTTGTTGTTGTTTTCGCGTATTTATTGTGCGTTTTTCATTACGGTCATTAATAACGTTTAAGCTTTAAGATTAAACATAATGCTTAAACGCAAGTAAGCAGTGATTAATGCTGTTTGTAGGGGCTTTTCTGCGCTCGCCCGCTGTGTGCAAGGCGGAGATCAGCGGGCGAGCAAAGCTCGCCCCTACAGGTGAATGGACAATGAATCCGTGTTTACTTAAAAGTAAAACGTATCCTCACCCCTTGCGCACCAGCCGCATGTTCCGCGCTCTGTCCGCCGTGAGCAGGAACACGTCACGAATCTGCACTTTTTCGCGCTTGAGATAGGTCGTCAGTTGCCCGCGCGTCATGTTCGCGTCCGATAGCGCGGATTCGTTGACCTTGCCGTCGCCGATGAGCAGGACGGGCAGGGCATCTGTCGGGGCATCCGCGCCCGCATCCTGCACCGATGCTGGACGCGCCTCCCCCTTGAGCAACACACTCAACTGCCCGCCCGTCTCCAAAACGGCGTACTGCACTGTGTCCACGTCGAAGACGTCCTTTTGGCGCAAGGCGAGGAGCAGGTCGTCCACCGTCAGGCGGAGCGCACGCATCTCCTTCTGGTCAATCACGCCCTCGCGGATGAGAATCACCGCGTGTCCCTGCACCAGTGTGCGGTAGCGGCGGCTCTTCATGCCAATGACACTGGAAATCACTTCCACGCAGGCAAACAGTGCCACCGCCGCCAAGGAATTCATCAGCGGAATCTCGTTGTCCTCTAGCGGAATGGCCACCAGTTCCGAGAGCAGCATCATGATGACCAGCTCCGTGGGTTGCAGCTCGCCGATTTGCCGCTTACCCATCAGGCGCATGACGGCGGTGATGAGGATGTAGATCACCAACGCGCGGATCAACGAAATGAGCATGAACGCCTCCTTGGGGCACTTTTGAACTTAGTATGCACAAAAAAGTTGCGTATTTGCCAATACGGAAACATTTTTCGTTCATAATATGGTAATATATCTTATACACAATCGTCATCTACTTTAGAAAGGAGCGCATCATGGAATACATCAACATTTTGCTCGATTGGCTCAAGACCGTCATTTGGCCGCTGATTGAGGCAAACTTCACGGACATCATCGAGAAGATCAAAGAGCTGATCGAAGACCTGACGAGCGGCGAGCTCGACTTGGGTAGCCTCGGCGACGTGTTTGCAGGCTTGGATATCTAAGTAAACTGCAACAATAAAAGCAGAGTGCCTGTGCGCTCTGCTTTTTTGTGTTGGGGGATGCCTACTCTACGTTCAGCACAACATTGCCAGAAAGCAAAGCCGCCAGCTGCGCCAGAGCCTGCCCACGGTGGCTGATCGCGTCCTTTTCCGCCGCGCTCAGTTGTGCCATGCTGCGCCCGTTTTGCGCCTGCGGCAGGAACACGGGATCGTAGCCGAAACCGTTGTGTCCCGCCGCCGCGCGCGCAATGTGTCCCGCGCAACGGCCTTCGGCGACCAGCTCGCGCCCGTCCGGGAACACGCACACGGCGGCGCAGGCAAAGTGTGCGCCGCGCTGGGCATCGGGCACAGCCGCCATGTGCTGGAGCAGAAGCGCCGTGTTGGCCGCATCGTTGCCGTGTTCGCCCGCAAAGCGTGCAGAATACACGCCCGGTGCGCCGTCCAGCGCGTCCACGCACAACCCGGAATCGTCCGCCACGCAGGGCAAGCCGCTGACGGCCGCCCCACTGCGTGCCTTCAAGCGGGCGTTGCCCACGAACGTGTCTTCGGTCTCGTCCACCTCGGGCAGGGTCAGACCCAGCGCGTCCGCCGTTACCACCGCAAAGCCCAGCGGCGCGAGAATCCGCGCGAGCTCCGCCCGCTTGTGGGCATTGCCCGTGGCGATGAGTATTTGTTGCATATTGCTCCTAGATTTTAGTTTTTTAGAGACTAGATGTTTGAAAACAAACATTTGCATTTTAACAAAAAAGCCGTGACGATTTTTCCGCATAATTCCTCCATTGCCGCCAAAAACGGCGACCACCTGTTCGAGCTGTTGGATGGCTTTGGTGCTCTGCGTTTGGTCGGATTTAAACTCAAACGCCAGCGTATTCTGGAGGTGCGAATATTGCTGGTAAGTGCCGGTGACCGATATTTTGCCCGTCTTGTCAAACGTAAACGCCGCTTCAAAAGTCCCTTCCGTGTTTCTAATTTTTGCGCTCGTGCAGGAATCCGCAAAATTCGTTGTGATTTTCCCTGCAAACAGCAACGCGTGGCAACGGGTTAGCTCTTGCAGAAAACCATATAGCTCTCCCGTGGTGAAATAAAGCTCTCCCTTTGCCGTAAAGCCCTCGCTCTGAACACTGACAACGCCTTTCGCTCCATAGCCGCCGCCATATGAAGTCTCATGAGGAAAGTCAAACACCTCGTCTATGGTCAATGCAATATGGTTGCCCTCTGCCCCCTCCATGCGGAAGGCGAGCATGGGCAAGGTCGGCAGCTGGTCGTGCATCTGCATGGTTTTATCTCCTTGCGTATTTGCCACAAAATCTAGCATCCAGTCTCTAAAACCGAACATCTAGAAGCGATGGGCACACGGCGGTCAGGCGTGCGGCGAGTGCCTCGTCGGGCTGCGTCAGGTCGGGCACCATGATGGTCATCATGCCCGCCGCCAGTGCCGCCGCCGCCCCGTGGGGCGCGTCCTCCAGCGCGAGGCAGTGGGCGGGGTCAGCACCCAGCGCCCGCGCCGCCGCCAGAAAAATATCGGGCGCGGGTTTGCCGTGGGCGACTTCATCGCCACAGACCAGTGCCGTGAAATAGTCCCGCACACCGGCGTGTTCGAGCATCCATTCCACCGTGGCGCGTTTGGTGGAGCTGGCCAGCGCAAGGGGCAGATTCCGCGCCTTGACCCTCTGCAAAAACAAGTCCAGCCCGGGCTTTTTTGGGGCGACAATGTCGCGGTGCAGAACGTCTGCGAAGGCTTTTTTCGCGGTCGACCACAGTGCCTGCACGTCCACTTCCGGCGGCACAAGCGCCGCCAAGGCCGCGCAAAATGCCGGGACGGGCAAGCCCCGCAGGGGCAACAAGTCCGCATCCGTCAGCTCGACACCAAAGCGCCCGCCGGCCTGTTGCAAGGTGGACAGGCTCAGCTGTTCCGTGTCGAACATCAGCCCATCCATGTCCAAAATGACGGCGTGGATATCGCGCATAAGAACTCCCATTTCAGAAATCAGAAGACAGAGGTCAGAGGACAGATTTGCGAACAGATATCGGACCTCTGCCCTCTGACATCTGCCCTCTCAACGTCGTACATCCTCTGTGCCGCAGTCCAGCAGTCGCTGCACTTCTGCCGCGCTGACGAGGTTGAAGTCGCCCTCAATGCCGTGCGCAAGGCAGGCGGCGGCGAGGGCGAAATCTACGCGCTCTTGCGGCGATTGTCCGCCCAGCGTGGCATAGATGAGCCCTGCGGCAAACGCGTCTCCCGACCCAACGCGATCCACGATTTGCATCGTGTATGTCCGCGAAAAATGCGCGGTGTCGTCCGCCCAGAGCATCGCGCCAATGCTACCAGAGCTCGCCGAATGCGTGTTGCGTTGCATCAGCGCGACGGCGGAAAAAGCGTATCGCTCCGCGAGCGTTTGCGCCAGCGTTTGCACGCGCGCACGGTTGATTTCGCCGCCCGACAGTTCCGTCTCTCCCACAGTGATGCTCAGCACCTCTTTGGCGTGCTCCACGTTGGCGATGAGGACATCCACGAAAGGCAACAGCGGCGTGAGCACGGCAAAAGCGGTGTCCCGTGACCACAGTGCCGCGCGGTAGTTTAAGTCCAGCGACACGCGCACGCCCAGTGCGTGGCAGGCGGCCAGCGCGTCGGCGCAAATGTCCGGCAGTGTGCCGCCCAGCGCGGGCGTAATGCCGCTGAGATGAAACCAGTCTGCGCCAGCGAGGATCGCCAGCCAATCAAAGTCGGCTCGTTGCGCGTGCGCAAAGGCGGAATCCGCGCGGTCATAGAGCACCTGCGCGGGGCGTCCGTGCGCACCCGGCTCCAAAAAATACAGCCCCAAACGCTCGTCGCCACGCGCAACATAACGAACATCCACGCCATAGCGACGCAAAGCGTTCAAGGCCGCTTGCCCCAGCGCGTGCTGCGGCAGACGGCTGACCAACGTTGCCTCGACCCCAAACTGCGCGAGACTGACGGCCACGTTGGCCTCCGCGCCGCCAAAATGGGCGCGCAAAGCCTCCGCCTGCAAGAGGCGTGCCTGCCCAAAAGGACTCAGGCGCATCAAGAGCTCACCAAACGTCACAACGCGCACGGCGGCCTCCTCATCTAGATTCTAGACGTTAGATGCTGGATGTTAGATTTCATCACTGCAATGTATGGATACAGCATCTAGTAGATAAGGGACGCCGAGGGCGGCGTCCCCTACATCAACAACGGCTTACTTCTTCACCCAATGCGCGTAGTAGGTCGTCGCCTTGGTGATTTTTGTGGTCTTAGCAATTTTCGTCCCGCCCGACTTCGCGGTGTACCAGCCGCTGAACTTGTAGCCCTTGCGCGTGGGTGTGGGCAACGCGCCCACGGCAGCGTTGTATGTGACTGTTTTCGCCTTGACGGCTGTGCCGCCGTTGGCGTTGAAGGTCACGGTGTACTTGTTCGCCGTCCAGTGGGCGTAGAGCGTCTGGTTCTTGCTGAGCTTCACCACCGTGCTGGCCGTGACTTTCGTGCCGCCCGTCTTCGCCGTGTACCATCCCGCGAACTTGTAGCCCGTGCGCTTGGGCGCTGTGGGTAGGACATACTTGCTCGCGTAGCTCACGCTCTTTTTCGCGCTGGTGGCTGTGCCGATTTTGCCACCGTTGGCGCTGTAGGTCACGGTGTATTTCTTCGCCGTCCACTGGGCGTAAACGCTCACGTTCGCGGTGATTTTCGTGTCCTTGACGATTTGCGTGCCGCCCGTTTTGGCGGTATACCAGCCATTGAACGTGTAGACCGTGCGGGTGGGCGTGGGGAGAGTGCCAACGGCAGAGTTGTAGGCGACGATCTTGCTCGCGACGGCCGTGCCGCCGTTGGCGTTGAATGTGACGGTGTACTTGTTGACCGTCCACTGCGCCCAGTAGGTCACGTTCGCGGTGATTTTCGCGTTCGCGTCAATTTTCGTGCCGCCCGTTTTGGCGGTATACCAGCCCGTGAACGTGTAACCCGTACGGGTCGGCGTGGGCAGTGTGCCCACGGCAGTGTTGTACGCGACGGTCTTGCTTGCCACAGCCGTGCCGCCGTTGGCGTTGAATGTGACGGTGTACTTGTTGACCGTCCACTGCGCATAGTACGTCACGTTGGCGGTGACCTTTATGTCCTTATTGATCTGCGTACCGCCAGAGGCGGCGGTGTACCAGCCCTTGAAGCTGTAGCCCGTTTTGCTTGTGCTGGGCAATGTGCCAATGGCAGAATTGTACGCGATGGACTTGCTCGCGACGGCCGAGCCGCCGTTGGCGTTGAACGTCACGGTGTACTTGTTGACTGTCCACTGCGCATAGTACGTCACGTTGGCAGTGACTTTCGCGTTCGCGTCGATCTTTGTGCCGCCAGCTGTGTACCAGCCGTTGAATGTGTAGCCCGTGCGGGTTGTGTCGGGCAGTGTGCCCACGCCGGTGTTGTACGCAATGGATTTGCTCGCCACAGCCGTGCCGCCGTTGGCGTTGAAGGTGACGGTGTACTTGTTAACCGTCCACTGCGCATAGTAGGTCACGTTGGCCGTGACTTTCGCGTTCGCGTCAATCTTTGTGCCGCCTGTGGTGTACCAGCCCGTGAACGTGTAACCCGTGCGGGTTGTGTCGGGCAGTGTGCCGATGGCAGAGTTGTACGCGATGGTCTTGCTCGCTACGGCGCTACCGCCGTTCGCGTTGAACGTGACGGTGTACTTGTTGACCGTCCACTGCGCATAGTACGTCACGTTGGCGGTGACTTTCGCGTTCGCGTCGATCTTTGTGCCGCCAGCTGTATACCAGCCGTTGAACGTGTAACCCGTGCGGGTTGTGTCGGGCAGTGTGCCCACGCCGGTGTTGTACGCAATGGATTTGCTCGCCACAGCCGTGCCGCCGTTGGCGTTGAAGGTGACGGTGTACTTGTTGACCGTCCACTGCGCATAGTACGTCACGTTGGCGGTGACTTTCGCGTTCGCGTCAATCTTTGTCCCGCCTGTGGAGGCTGTGTACCAGCCGTTGAATGTGTATCCAGTGCGGGTAGTGGTGGGCAACGTGCCGATGGCGGTGTTGTAGTCAAGTGTCTTGCTGTTGACTTCGTTGCCGCCTTGGCTGTCGAAGGTGACGGTGTATTGATTGATTGTCCACTGCGCGTAGTAGGTCACGTTCGCGGTCACTTTCACGTTCGCGTCAATCTTTGTGCCGCCTGTGGAGGCTGTGTACCAGCCGTTGAATGTGTATCCAGTGCGGGTAGTGGTGGGCAACGTGCCCACAGCGGTGTTGTAGTCAAGTGTCTTGCTGTTGACTTCGCTACCGCCTTGGCTGTCGAAGGTCACGGTGTATTGATTGACCGTCCACTGCGCGTAGTAGGTCACGTTCGCGGTCACTTTCACGTTCGCGTCAATCTTTGCGCCGCCCGTGGAGGCCGTATACCAGCCGTTGAATTTGTAGCCTGTGCGGGTTGTGTCGGGCAGTGCGCCCACGGCGGTGTTGTAGTCGAGCGTCTTGCTTGCGACAGAATTGCCGCCGTTGGCATTGAACGTGACGGTGTACGTCGCCGTTTGCAGCAGTATGATGGCGGATTTGAGCGTAGAGGTGGCAATGGCGACCTCTTCTTTCAGGCTCTCGCCGTTCGCCAAAGTGGTTGTGGCCAGCGCAAGCGCGTTCGTCAATGTGTTCCAGCTGGCGGTGGTGTAAGCCACTTTTTGCAAGGCTTTTGCCTGCGCAACCACGGCGGACAGCTCGCTGATGTTCACCAAACCCGCGTGCGCGATTTCTAGCTGCGACATGCCCGCGTGGATGTCCTCGGCTTGGGCACTGCTGCTCTCGAGCAGCGCTTCTGCGGCGGTCAAAGCGCCACTGAAGCGCGCCCAACTACTGGCTGTGTAGTCGGCTTGCGCGAGCAGACGCAACTGGGCAATGCGCGTCTGATAGGCAGAAATGTTCAGCAAATTGTCGAGAGCCGTTTGTAGCGCGGTGAGGACGCTGTCAATGCTCTCTTGAATCGCCAAGCTGTTGCTTTGGACGCTTTTGGCGGCGGCCAGCTGTGTGGCCAGCGTTGCCCAGCTTAATTTGGAATACGTCGCCTCGTTTAGGTTGGCGTTTTCGACTTCGGCAATTTTGGCGGCAAGGGCGGTTTTGTCGCCGGGCACGGTAATCACGAAATCTTTTGTGAAATCTTTATCCAACATGATGCGCACCTGCGCAGGCTTGAGCAACAATGGCTCTTCACGACCAATTTGCCCATACTCATTCGTCCCCCAAGTCCATAGACTGCCGTCGGTTTTTAGGGCAAAAGAGTGTACATATTTAGCGGCAATCTGACTCCAGTTGTTTTCTGTGCCCAGACGCACGGGCGTTTCTGTCTCTGGCCAGGCGGGGTCACCCAGTTGACCGCTTCCATTACTGCCCCAAGCCCACAGACTGCCGTCCGTTTTTGTGGCTAAAGAGTGAAAGTGGCCATCGGCAATCTCTTTCCAATCGTTATCTGTCCCTACGCGGACAGGCGTGGTGTGGTTTTTGGCCGTGCCAGCGACAATTCGACTGTAGGCATCCGCGCCCCAAGCCCACAGGCTGCCGTCGGTTTTTGTGGCTAAAGAGTGATGGGCAGAAGCCGAAATTTGACTCCAGTTATTGTCTGTGCCCAATCGGACCGGTGTGCTTCGGGCAGTTCTTGTACCATCACCCAGTTTACCATATGTATTATCTCCCCACGCCCATAGACTGCCGTCGGTTTTTATGGCTAAAGCGTGATACTCGCCAGCGTAAACCTGACGCCACGTGTTTTCTGTTCCCAAACGGGCAGGTGTATCTTTATGCGTGTCCTCGCCCAGTTCACCACTTTGACTATAACCCCAACCCCACAGACTGCCGTCCGTTTTTGTGGCTAATGTGAAAAAGTTCCCGGCTGAAATCTGATTCCAATCGTTGTCTGTGCCTACGCGCACGGGCATGGTTCGGTCTGTCGTCGTGCCATCGCCCAGTGCGCCACCCCAATTCTCGCCCCAAGTCCATAGACTGCCGTCGGTTTTTAGGCCGACAGAGAAACGCGCGCCCAGAGTAATCTGACTCCAGTTGTTGTCTGTGCCCACACGCACGGGCGTGTTTTTGTCTTCCGTTGTGCCGTCCCCCAGTTGACCGTATTCATTATAACCCCAAGCCCACAGACCGCCATTGACATCGATGGCCAAAGTGTGATAGTAGCCGGCGGCGACTTTTTGGATGGGAACGGCGGATGGCAAGACCGCGTCTTTAATTCTGGCGGTTACGGTCACGAGGCCGGAGGCCGTGGTGTTCAGCGTGCTCCCCGATAGGGTTGCGCCCGTTGTGCCTGCGTCTTTGATGCTCCAGGTGATGTCTTTTTTGATGGCATCGGTGGGCACAACCGTGCCCGTCAGCGTCAGCGGAACGCCAACGACGGCGGTGGTGGGCACGCCCGTGATGTCGGTGGGGGAGACGAACTCCGTCACCGTAATCACGAAATCCTTCATGAAATCTCTAGAAAAAACAAGGCGCTCTGGCACAAGTGTGTTTAGCCATGGCTCATTATAGCCCCAAGCCCACGTACTGCCGTCGGTCTTGATGGCAAAGTCGCCAAAGGAGCTTGCCGCCGAGCCCAGCCGCTCCCAGCTGTTTTCTGTGCCCACGCGCACGGGCATGTTTCGGTCTGTCGTCGTGCCATCGCCCAGTTGACCGTATTCATTATACCCCCAAGCCCACAGACTGCCGTCCGTTTTTATGGCAAAAGAGGTGAACAGGCTAGCGGAGACTTGACTCCAGTCGCGTTCTGTGCCCACGTTGCCGGGCTGGGTTGGAAAGCTTTGGTTTGCTTTTGCATCGGCCAGTTGACCGTAGGTATTATCGCCCCACGCCCAAAGCGTGCCGTCTGTTTTTACGGCTAAGGAGTGGGACGCGCTCGCAGAGATTTGTGCCCAACCGGAGGATGTGCCGATGCGGACGGGGCTGGTCTGGTTGCCTATCGTAATATCGCCCAGTTGACCATTAGAGTTATCCCCCCACGCCCACAGGCTGCCGTCCGTTTTTATGGCTAGAGAATGATACCCGCCCGTGGCAATCTGTCGCCAGTTGTTTTCCGTGCCCACGCGCACGGGTGTGGTTCGGTCTGTCGTTGTGCCGTCGCCCAGCTGACCGTCACGATTCTCCCCCCAAGCCCACAGACTGCCGTCTGTTTTGATGGCCAAAGAGTGCCTTGCGTCAGCGGCAATCTCGCTCCAATCGTTATCCGTGCCCACACGCACGGGCGTTGCCTCGTTTTGCATCTGGCCATTGCCCAGCCAATCGCTATAGCCCCAAGCCCATAGACTGCCGTCCGTTTTGATGGCCAAAGAGTGTCCGTCGCCCACGGCAATCTGCGCCCAGTTGTTTTCTGCGCCCACGCGGAGGAATGCGTTTTCGTTTTCCGCCCGGCCGTCGCCAAATTGCGCGTTCGCTCCATACCCCCAAGCCCACAATCCGCCGTTGGTATCGATGAGCAAAGCTTGCCCTAGCCCAGTCGCAATCTTTTGGGCGGCGGGGGCGGCCAACCCAAAGGCGTTTTGTATTTTGGCGGTCACCGTGACCGTACCCGCCGCCGTGGTGCTTAAGCTGCTCCCCGATAGGGTCGCGCCCGTTGTGCCCGCGTCTTTGATGCTCCAGGTGATGGTCTTGTGGGTGGCGTTGGCGGGCGTGGCCGTGCCCGTCAGCGTCAGCGGAACGCCCGCGAACGTCGCGGTGGGCACGCCCGTGATGTCGGTGGGGGGGATGGACGCCGCCACCGTAATCACAAAATCTTTCGTAAAGTCATTCAAGTCATTCGAAGAGGAAAGGCTCACCTGTACAGGCGTGGTTGTGCGTTCCGTTGTGCCATCACCAATTTCACCATACCAATTAGGACCCCAACTCCACAAGCTCGCATCGGTTTTTGTGGCAAAAGAATGAAACGTGCCAGCGGTTATTTGATCCCAATCGTTTTCTGTCCCCACAGGTGCAGGTGTGGTGTTGTCTACATTGCCACCCCACGACCACAGACTGCCGTCGGTTTTTGTGGCTAAAGAATGAAACTCGCCTGCGGCAATCTCGCTCCAATCGTTTTCGTCTCCCACACGCGCAGGTGTGTTTCGGTTTGTGGTCGTGCCAAGACCTAGTTGACCGTTGTTATTAACGCCCCAAGTCCATAGACTTCCATCGGTTTTTGTGGCTAAGGTATGATCCGCCAACGCAGAGAGCTGAAGCCAGTTGTTGTCAGTCCCTATGCGCACGGGCGTGTATTTCTGTTTTGTTGACCCATCGCCCAGCTGACCACCGTTATTCCGCCCCCAAGCCCACAGACTGCCATCGGTTTTTATGGCCACCGTGTGCCCATAACCAACAACAACCTGCCGCCAGTTGTTTTCTGTCCCCACGCGCACTGGGGTCTCTTGGGTTTCCCCTAAAGCATCATCGCCAAGTTGGCCGTAATTATTAATTCCCCAAGCCCACAGACTGCCATCGGTTTTTATGGCTACAGAGTGACTAGACCCTGCGCTAATTTGATGCCAATCGTTGTCTGTCCCCACGCGCACAGGCGTGTGTTTGTCTTCTTCTGAACCATCGCCAAGGATACCGGCCTCATTCCTCCCCCAAGCCCAAAGACTACCATCGGTTTTTATGGCGAAAGAATGAGCCCAGCCAGCGGCAATCTGACTCCAGTTATTTTCTTTGCCAATGCGGACAGGGGTGTTTTTGTCTGTCGTTGAACCAACGCCAAGTCGACCGGATTCATTCCATCCCCAAGCCCAAAGACTACCATCGGTTTTTATGGCTAAGCTATAACACTCGCCCGCAGCAATTTGAACGCGAGGAGACGCAACCGTTGCCGTCACGGTTACGCTGCCAGCCGCGGTTGCCATGAGCGTGTTGCCCGTGATGCTCGCACCCGTTGTGCCCGCGTCCTTCACGCTCCACGTGATGGTCTTTCTTGTTGCATCGGCGGGCGTGGCCGTGCCCGTCAGCGTTAGCGGCACGCTCGCAACGGCGGCGGTCGGCACGCCCGTGATGTCGGTGACAGCCACAAAGCCGTCCGCCAGAACGCCAAACGGCACAGCCGCCAGCATCCCCATCACCAAAACCAGCGCCAACAACATACTTGTGAAACGTTTCATGTGCAAAACTCCTTGCGTTCATTTTTCTGCAATCATATCATAGCATATTACACACAAAAAAGCAAGTTGTCTGCGCGGGTTCGCTCAAAAAACGCTTGACAACCTCCCCCCGCATCGGCTATACTGTAGGCGATGGATAAAATTAGCAAAAAAGAGAGCTTCCGCATGAAAAAAACGACAACAAACAGTCTGCATCAATTTGTGCG
>JAISJQ010000049.1 GCA_031261445.1 Oscillospiraceae bacterium
TCATGACGATTTTGGGCCAGCATCGTGATGAAATCGCGCAAAACGCCGCAGAAACCCGATTCGCATAGCATTAGATCGTTTTGAACTGGGGGTAATTAGAGGGAGTCAATTGTTAATTGATATCTAGGTGCATTTTGCTCGTGGGTGGGCAGAAAACGGTGTCAATCTGTGCCCACTGCGCGTCTGTGACGGCGATGTCGGCCGCACGGACGTTGCTTTCTGTATGCGTGGCGTTGGCGGATTTGGGGATGGCGGTCACGCCCGGTTGCTGCAACACAAAGGCCAGTAGGAGCTGGTGCACCGTGCAACCAATCTCCTCCGCCAGACGGCAGAGCAGTGGATCGCTCAGCAGATTACGTCCATAGGGGCGCAGTTTGCCGCCTTCGGCAAGGGGGCTATAGGCCATGACGTGCACGCCCTGCGCACGACACCACGGGAGCAAGTCCCACTCAATGCCCCGCGAACCCAGATGATAGAGCACTTGGTTGATGATGCAGTGCTGTCCGCCCGGCACGCGCCAGAGGGCTTGCATGTCCGCTGTGTCAAAATTGGAGACACCCCAGTGGCGAATCTGCCCCTGCGCTACCAGCTCTTCTAGGCACGCGACGGTCTCGACCAGCGGCACATCGCCCGGCCAGTGGAGCAGGTATAGGTCAAGGTAATCCGTGCCCAAGCGGCGCAGAGAGTCCGCGCAACTGGTGAAAATATGCGCACGGTCGGCGTTCCATGGGTACACTTTGCTGCAGATCTGCACGTCACGCCGCGCGACACCCTGTAGCGCACGCCCAACCAGCGCTTCGCTACGCCCATCGCCGTACATTTCTGCCGTGTCGATGAGTGTCGCGCCCAGTTTGATGCCACGGCGCAGCGCGGCGCATTCGGCGGCGGCAAGGCTGGGCTCATCGCCCAAACGCCATGTCCCCTGCCCAATGCGGGGGAAGAGAGGGTTGTTCATACATAATTCCTTTGAGGAATAAGGATTGCACCCAGTAGGGGCGGCAATCTGCCGCCCGTTGGGTTTGTGGTAATTAGGGCGACCACAAGGGTCGCCCCTACAATTCTAGATACTAGGCGCGGACGCGCAATGGGGATGATCGTTTCTCGTTCTCCGCACGCCTGCAATCCAGCGGGCGCATACCCGCAGGGCACAGGCGGGGCGTGCGCCCCTAACAAACAATTGTACATTGTACATTGTTAATTGTTCATTGCGCTAGCCTAGTATTTCATTCTCACGTCCTCCGCGAAGCAGAAGAAGTCTTTGAGGGGGAGCACTAGGCCGTCGTCCAGCCGCACTTTGCCCGTGAGCTTGCCGAAGACTTGGTGACCGTCTGTGCATAGCACGCCCACGTCCACTTTGGTGGCGTGGTCAAACACGGGGACGAACGTGCCCTCCAGCCGCCCGTCGGAACTCGTCCACTGCCACGGTTTCGTGTAGTCGTCTTTGTCGAACACAAACGTCACGTCGTCCAGCTTGTGCCCCACGCCGTCGTAGATGAGCAGGTTTTCGCTGGCGGCGCTGGTGTCGCCAAAGCCGTAGCCCAGATTGAAGCCCAGCGGCTTGCCCTCCACAATCCCGTTGCCCGAAGCCCACTTCCAGCGGTTGTCATACGTCCACACGCCGCGCCCCCAGTCGAGTGTGCCAAAGTCCGTGGCGGGGTCAAAGTGTCGGCGCACGCCGTCCACCTGCACCCAGCCGCGCGCACGCATACAGTTGATCTTGCGGTTGTAGTAGAACGCCAAGGGCTTTTCTTTCCACGGCGTGGCGATGGTCAGGCTGTCCATGGGCGGCTCTTCAAGCGTGATGTCGCAAGCGAAATCCTGCCCCGCGTGGAACTTTTTGAAGTGCCCGGTCAAGTGGCGCGTGCCCTCACGGACATCAAAGCGCAGCTGCACCGTGCGATTTGAGAACGATGTCACGCCCGGCACGGCGCTGTCCTCCGGCAGGCCGTAAGCGCCCATGGGGAAGAGCGTTGCGGCGGATTTGTCGTAGCTGGTGGGGATGGTGTAGTCCATGAACGACACGGAATTGAGCCCCATGTAGCCGTTATCCGCAATGGTCAACGCCACCGAAAAGCCCTGCCCAATGACGAGGTAGTAGTCCCACTCCTTCAGGCGGATTTTGGGCGCTTTCACCCCCGCGCGGGCATACACCTGCAGGGGCGCACGCGACCAACCCGGCTCTCGCAGTGTGCCGTCGGGCTTAAAAAGCGGGGCTTTCTGGGTGACTTCGTGACTGCGCATGGGGAACACTCCTATGTTTTACTTTACTTCCACTCTTCGCGTTTCAGTGCTAGATTGGCCTCGTGCTGCGCCATCGTCTCTTCGGGGGAGAGGATCACGCTCTCTTCGGCACTGCGTCTTGCGCCGCGCCGCTCGGCCAGGTCGCTCTCAACCTGCGCCTTCAGGCTGTCGGGGTACTTGAGCGCGAGCAGAGGAAGAAGCGAGAGGAGCAGTCCCAACGTGGGGCCCAGCTTATAGATGGGGTAGCTCCACTGCTGGAACTTCGCGCCCTGCGGGATGCCCGCATCCACCAGATGCGCGTTGTAGTCTAGGAACGACAGGCTCAGCCCCTGCATGGTGCGCGAGAGTGCGCCCGTGGCCTTGCTCATCAGGTTGCGCATGGACATGGTGATGCCCTCCGTGCGCTCGCCCGTCTTCCATTCCACATAGTCCACCGAGTCGGTGATCATGCTGCGCATGGCGATGCCGTACATGCCATTGGGCAGGAAGGAGAAAATTTTGAGCAAATACACCAGCACAAAGCGCGGGAAGGTGTTGATGCCAATGGCGAATGCCAGCAGATTGCAGGCGATGTCCGCCACGCGCCCGATGATCATGATGTTCTTCATGCCGCCCACGCGGTCGGCGATTTTGGTGGTGAAGAACTTCGCCGCCGAGCCGGGCAAGCCCGTGACCGCCGTGAAGATGGTCACCAACGTGGCGGCTTGCCACACTTTACCGAACACCGTGTATTGCATCTGCTGGAACATGTAGATGTCCTGAATATTGGGCGCAACGCTGTTGAGCAGTTCGCTGACAAGGAAGAGGATGAGGATGTAGTTGTGGCGCAGGATGCCGATGCGCTTAAAGAAAGAGGCCTCCGAAACGGGTGCGTCAATGCGTTCGGTGACTTTGGTGGCAAAGAGCCCCTGAAAGCCGCCGCCTAGGCACAAAAACGCGGCAAAGACGATGTAGATGGTCTGGCGACTCAGGCCAAATGCGCCGCCGCCGCCGAGCATGGGGAGCAGCAGTCCGGGAATGAGCCCACCCAGAAACGCGCCGATGTCCGCCCACTGGGTCGCCCGCGCTCGTTCGCTGGATTTGGGCGAAATCATGGCGACCAGCCCCCACTGTGAGGCATCTTGGAAGGAATACAGGCCGTCCCACAGCAGGTAAATCCCCACGCAATAGACGATTCGGCTCGTCTCGCTCGCAAAGCCCCAGTTGACGAACAGCAGGAACGCCAGCACCGCGATGAAGGGCATTGTGTATCGAATCCACGGGGTCAGCTTGCGCCCGTCCTTGAAGCGATGGCGGTCAATGATCGCGCCGGCGATGGGGTCGTTGAGGGCATCAAAGAGCGTCACCGCGCCGGTCATGAAGCCGACTTTCTTCTCGTCAATCTTCAGCACGTCCGTGCAAAAATGGAAGAACCAGTTTGTGCCGGGCATGTTGTATAGCTCGTTTTGTCCCATGATGCCCAGCGACAAAAAGCTCAGCTCTCGGCGAGGAATCGCGCCCTCTTCGTGGGGTTCAGGGTTGAGAAACCACTGGATGGGATGGCGGATCGCCGCCCTTTGACTTTCGCTCAAAGCCATAACTCTCTCCTCCGTGCCTATAATGCGTTTCTATGATAGAGTATACAGCATTTATACCAATTTGTAAAGGGTTTTGCGCGAAAAAAATGGGAATTTGGAGAAATGTTGTCTAGACACTAGATGCGAGAGACTAGAGACTAGATTTTTCGTCACAACCATTCTGCGCCAGAGGACAAAGCCGTTTTTTGTAGGGGCGGCAATCTGCCGCCCGTGGATTCCCGCAAACGCAGCGGGCGGATGATATCCGCCCCTACATCAACACACAAAAACCATCTGCACCTTGAAAATCCGCCGCGTTTGTGGTACAATACCGCAAGACAACAGCGAAGGAATGGAGGGCGTTTTTGTGCCCAACGACAAACCCCTGGTGCAGATCTGGACGGACGGCGCGTGCTCTGGCAATCCCGGCCCTGGCGGTTGGGGCGCGATTTTGCGCTTTGGTCGCCACGAAAAAGAGCTCAGCGGCGCGAGTGCCGACACCACCAACAACCGAATGGAGCTGACCGCCTGCATCGAAGCACTGGCGACGCTCAAAAAGCCCTGCCATGTCACGCTCACGACCGATTCGCAGTACGTCGCCAACGGCATCAACAAGGGCTGGGCGAAGTCGTGGAAGTCCCGTGGTTGGGTCAAGGCGGACAAAACGCCCGCCCTCAACCCCGATCTCTGGGAGCGATTGCTCCAGCTCACCGAAACCCACGAGGTAGAAATCCTCTGGGTGCGCGGCCACGCCGGACACCCGGAAAACGAGCGTTGCGATTCGCTTGCCGTGAGGGCAATGAGGCATGAGGCATGAGGATACAGGCGTGAGGTTTGTAGGGGCGGATATCATCCGCCCGTGACGTTTGTGGTTTGTGAAAATCAGCGGGCGCGCGATGCGCGCCCCTACGGGTTATTATTCGCATTGTGATGGTATCGGCTATCCCACGGGCGGATGATATCCGCCCCTACACAAAAAACCTATTCACTATTCACTATTACCTATTCACTAGTTCTCAGTCTTCCGCATAGCCGAGTAGTTCTTCCCGCGTGCGGAAATGTTGCCCGTTGCGGATGAGGACATCCATGTTTTTCAGCGCCTTGCCTGTGCCTTCAATGACGCAGTAGCGCGGATTTTTGGCTAGGCGCACGGGGGTCTTCAGGTCTTGGCTGAGCATCTCTGGCAGGCCGTGGAGCATTGCGCCGCCGCCCGTGAGCAGGATGCCGCTTCGCGCAATGTCCCCGGCTAGCTCTGGCGGCGTGGTCATGAGCACCTCGCGGATCGACTCGCTCAGCGCGTCCAGACGGTCGCGCATGGCTTCGTAAATATCGTGACTGGTGAGCACCACCGAGCGCGGCTGGCTCGTCACGCGGTCTTTGCCGCCCACAGGCAGGGCGATGGGCTTTTTCAGCGGCAGGGCATAGCCGATGAGCTTTTTCACGCGCTCGGCGGTGCTCTCGCCCAGCACAAGGCGCTTGTTGCGCCGACACCAGCGCATGATGGCCTCGTCAATGGTGTTGCCTGCAATCTTCACGGATTTGGAGAGCGACACCTGCCCCATCGTGATGACCGCAATGTCCGCCGTGCCGCCGCCGATGTCCACCACCATGTGCCCCTCAGGCTTGCTCTCTAAGCGCAGGCCCGCGCCCAGCGCGGCGGCTAGGGGCTCTTCAATCAGGCAGACCTTGGCCGCCCCCGCCACCGTGACCAGATCCATAATGGTGCGCTGCTCCAGTAGCGTGACGCTCGAGGGGACGCACACGACCACGTTGGGCTTGAACAGCGCGTTCTTGCACAGCCGTTCCACGTGTACGCGCAAAATGTGCTCGATGGTGTCAAAATCCTGCACAACGCCGCCGCCCATGGGCTTGATGACGCGAATGCCCTTCGGGTTTTTGCCGAACATGGCCAGTGCCTCGTTGCCGATGGCCAGCAGGCTGTTGTCTTTTGTGCTGTAGGCGGCGACAGAGGGCTGGTCAATCACAACGCCGCGCCCCTGCACCAAAAACTGCACGGAGGTCGTACCCAAATCAATCCCCATATTCATGGAAAACAAAAAAACAACCCCCTCTCGCGCGGTCTGATCGACAGTCCCCTATATTTTACCACGAAACGCGGAGAAAATCAAATTTTCAAACGGAAATCACACGCGCCAACCGTGTAGGGGATGCCGTCCTTGGCATCCCGCGGATTTTCCTAACCAGCGGGACGCCCAAGGGGGCGTCCCCTACGGGGATCAGACGGCAGAAGGACTTCTGCTCTCTGCCCTCTTACGTCTGACTTCTGTCCTCTGACATCTGTCTTCTGCTATCCAAGTGCCACATCCAGCACCATCATCAGCACAAAGCCTGCCGCCACGCCGATGATGCCGATGTTGGAGTGCTCGCCCTCCTGCAGTTCCGGGATCAGTTCCTCCACCACCACGTAGATCATCGCGCCGGCCGCAAAGGCAAGCAGGTACGGCAAGACGGGGACGAGAATGCTGGTGAGCAGGATGGTGACGACCGCCGCCACGGGCTCGACCGCGCCCGAGAGCATCCCATGCACGAATGCCTTGCCCTTAGAAACGCCGCTGCTCTTGAGCGGCATGGAGACGATTGCGCCCTCCGGGAAATTCTGAATGGCAATGCCTACGGCCAGCGCGGTGGCGGCCGAGAGCGTGATGTTGCCCTCGCCCACCAACAGCCCCGCAAAAATCACGCCCACAGCCATGCCTTCGGGGATGTTGTGGAGCGTCACGGCTAAGAGGAGCATGGTGTTCTTTTTGGCTTTTGTCTGGATGCCCTCGGCTTTTTCCGCGCCGCGATGCAGGTGCGGAATGACGCTGTCGAGCGCCAGCAGGAACGCGATGCCCAGCAAAAAGCCCACGGCGGCGGGCATCCACGCCACGCCACCACGTGCCTGTGTTTGCTCAATGGAGGGGATGAGCAGCGACCACACCGATGCGGCAATCATCACCCCGGAGGCAAAGCCCAGCAGGAGCTTTTGCAACTGATGCCCCAGCTCTTTTTTCAGCACCAGCACCGTCGCCGCGCCCAATGTTGTGCCGATGAAGGGAATCAGCAGTCCCCAAAACGTGTCCATGACCATGGTGTTCCTCTCGCGCTCCACTGTGTTTTTCTGCTTTCGTCCCAAATGCACCCGCCCGCTTTTGTCCAAAATTGCTTCATGCTATTCATATTCAAACTAGATACTAGATGTGAGAGATGAGCAATGAACAATTAACAAAGAACAATGAACAATTGGTTGTTGCGTCACCATAGTATAGCAGAAATGGGCAGGGGAGGCAAGGCAATGAACAATTTACAATGAACAATAAACAATTGAGTCCCTCTAAAAACCTACGCAAAGCGGAGGAAATATGGTATAATGAGAGGGAAATTAGAAGGCGCAGGGGGCGCAAAATGCAGTATTCATTCTTCGATCGTCCAAAA
>JAISJQ010000038.1 GCA_031261445.1 Oscillospiraceae bacterium
AGGATGTACCCAGTCGCGAAGATCAAGATTAACATGACCATCGCCAATGTGTTGTCCATGCGCATTCCCCCTTTCCGAACGTTCGGCACTCGTGAGAGTGCTCGAGATGCTACGGAGAAAGTGGGAACGCAACCGCCTACCGTTTAGGTTGTGCATCCATATTATAACAAAAACTGCGCAAAATTGCAATAGTTTGACGGACTCCGCACACGTCCAGCGGTTTTCCACAAACACAGCGGGCGGATGATATCCGCCCCTACAGGCCTCACGCCTGCATTCTCATGCCTCATTCCTCACTGCGTGTTGACATCCTCCCAATTTTTTGCTATACTTTAATAGAACGCAGTTGCGGGTGTAGTTCAGTGGCAGAACACCAGCCTTCCAAGCTGGTCATGTGGGTTCGATTCCCATCACCCGCTCCAGTTCAATGAACAATTGACAATGCACAATGTACAATTTAGTGGTCATGCGGAAACAGGCGTGAGGCGTTGTGGCTTCATGTCTGTTTCCTTAGGTGCACAAACATCTAGCCTCTAGATTGGACTTTTTGCGCCCAATCTGGTATAATAGTACGCAATGAAACGCATCGCAGGAGGATTCCCCATGGCACTGACAAAAAATCCGTCCATCCTCGCTTGGCTTGAGGAAAAAATCGCGCTCGTGCAACCCGACTCTGTCGTCTGGATTGACGGCAGCGAAGCGCAGCTTGACGCGCTCCGTGCCCAGGCGCTGGCCAGCGGAGAGCTGCTGAAGCTCAACGATGAAAAGCTCCCGGACTGCTACTTGCACCGCACCGCCGTCAACGACGTTGCCCGCGTGGAGCACCGCACATTCATCTGCACACCCACCGAAGCGCAAGCGGGTCCCACCAACAACTGGAAAGACCCCGCCGAGGCCTACGAGCTGCTCTATAACATCGCCCGCGGCAGCTACAAAGGCCGCACGGCATACGTCATCCCCTACTCCATGGGTCCTGTGGGCTCGCCGCTGGCCAAAGCCGGCATTGAGCTGACCGACTCCATCTACGTGGTACTCAACATGGCCATCATGACGCGCATTGGGCAGGCGGTGCTGGACGTGCTGGGCGACAGCAACGACTGGGTGCGCGGCCTGCACTGCCGCTGCAACATTGACGAAGAGCAACGCTACATCTGCCAGTTCCCGCAGGACAACACCATCATTTCCGTCAACAGCGGCTACGGCGGCAACGTGCTTCTGGGCAAAAAGTGCTTTGCCCTGCGCATTGCGTCCTACCAAGGCAAACAAGAGGGCTGGCAGGCGGAGCACATGCTCATTCTGGGCGTGGAGAACCCGCAGGGCGAAGTGCGCTACATCTGCGCGGCGTTCCCCTCGGCCTGCGGCAAGACCAATCTGGCCATGCTCATCCCGCCGGAGGGCTACCTGAAAGCCGGCTACAAGGTCTGGACAGTCGGCGACGACATCGCGTGGATTCGCAAGGGCACGGACGGTCGCCTCTGGGCGATCAACCCGGAAAACGGCTTCTTTGGCGTTGCGCCGGGGACGAACGCGCATTCCAACTACAACGCCCTCGCCAGCGCACGGCAGGGCACGATCTTCACCAACGTGGCGCTCAATCTGGACGACAACACCGTCTGGTGGGAAGGGCTGGACAAAAATCCGCCCGCACACGCCATCGACTGGAAGGGCAACCCCTGGGACGGCACAACCTCCAGCGAGAACGGCGCACATCCCAACAGCCGCTTCACCGCGCCCGCCAAAAACTGCCCCTGCATCTCCTCGGAGTTTGAGGCACAACAGGGCGTGCCCATCAGCGCGTTTGTGTTTGGTGGCCGCCGCGCGAAGCTCGCGCCGCTGGTGTACCAAAGCCGCACATGGAATCACGGCGTGTTCGTGGGCGCGATTATGGCCAGCGAGACCACCGCCGCCGCCTCTGGCGCAGTGGGCGTGGTGCGCCGTGACCCCATGGCCATGCTGCCGTTCTGCGGCTACAACATGGGCGACTACTGGCAGCACTGGATCGACATCGGTGCGTCTCTTGACCCGGACAAAGCGCCGAAGATCTTCAACGTCAACTGGTTCCGCAAGAGCGATGCGGGCAAGTTCCTCTGGCCGGGCTTTGGCGACAACCTGCGCGTGCTCGACTGGATTTTGGATCGCTGCGCAGGCAAAGCCGACGCGGACGAGACGAGCATTGGCTACATCCCCAAGGCCGCTGACCTGAACCTGACGGGTCTGGAGGACGAAGTGGGCGATGCCCAGCTGGCGGAGCTACTGAGCGTTGATCCCGCGCTGTGGCAGACGGAAGTCGAGGGCATCGAGACGTTCTTTGGCAAGTTTGGCGACAAACTCCCCGCCGCGCTACAAGCCGAGTTGGATACACTAAAAGCCAATTTGGCTTAAGCTCTGACGATAATGGGTGGGCACAAATTCACCTGTAGGGGCGCGCATTGCGCGTCCGTTGCTCCCCATAATCCGCAGTTACATTGCAGGGGGCAAAACGACCCGTTTTGCCTCCCTGCTGTTTGTGCACAGGAGGGTCTTTTCATGTCCACAATCCAGCGTTGCCCATGGGGCGACAGCGACGATGCGCTGATGCGTGCGTACCATGACGAGCAGTGGGGGCGACCCTGCCACGACGAGCAGATGCTCTTTGAGATGCTGATTCTGGAGGGTGCGCAGGCGGGGCTGAGTTGGTCGTGCATTTTGCACAAGCGGGAAGGCTATCGTGCGGCGTTCGACAACTTTGACGTGGCGAAAGTCGCGGCATATGACGAAGAAAAAGTGGCGCAACTGCTCTGCAACCCCGGCATTGTGCGCAACGGGCGCAAGGTGCGTGCGACTATCAACAACGCGCAAAAAGTGCTAGAGCTGGGCGGTCTGGATCACTTTTTGTGGCGTTATGTGGCGGGCACGCCCATCCTGAATCACTGGGCGCAGCAAGAGGACGTGCCCGTCACGTCGCCGCTGGCCGAGCAAATCAGCCGCGACATGAAGGCACTGGGCTTCCAGTTTGTCGGCAACATCATTGTGTATAGCTACATGCAGGCCATCGGCATGGTCAATGACCACTTAACGGCTTGCTTCGCAAGCCGTTATTAACAATTAACAATGTACAATTTTTTTGCCGAACATGCCTGACTTGAATTTTGTCCGTATTCCTGTTATAATTTGCTTGCAGTCGTGCCAAACACTGCCTATATACGCCCGTAGCTCAGCTGGATAGAGCGTCAGCCTCCTAAGCCGAAGGCCCCCAGTTCGAACCTGGGCGGGCGTACCAGCCGGCAAGGCCGGCAGCAAGTGAACCCGTCAGTGCGCACAAGGAGGGAACAGCAGCATGATGAAAAATCCCGAGCAGGCCATCGGCCGCTTGATTGACAAGCAGAGCGTGGCCTTGATTGCCGCTGTGGACGAACACGGCTTTCCGACCGTGAAAGCCATGCTCGCACCGCGCAAACGCGAGGGCATCCGCCGCTTTCTCTTTTCCACCAACACGTCCTCGCGGCGGGTGGCGCAGTATCGCGCAAACCCCAAGGCGAGCATCTATTTCTACGACAAGCGCCTCTTTCGCGGCGTGATGCTCACGGGCACGATGGAGGTTTTGGAGGATGCCGAGAGTAAAAAGAGCCTCTGGAAAATCACAGATTTGCAATACTATCACAAGGGCGTGACCGACCCGGACTACTGCGTGCTCCGCTTCACGGCGCAGTCCGGGCGCTTTTACAGGAACTTCCAGTCGGAAGATTTTGCGGTGGTGGACTAACATGACCATACGACAAGAGCGCAAAGAGGACTACGCCGCCGTTTTGCGGCTGACCTATGCGGCGTTTCAAACAGCGCCGCTCGTTCCGCCCGAACGAATGCGCTGCGATGAGCACTACCTGATTCATCTGATGCAAACCTGTGAATTCCTCATCCCCGAACTCTGTTTTGTGGCGGAACGGGCGGGGGAAATCGTCGGGCATATTTTGTATACCCAAAGCGAAATCCTGCGCCCCGATGGTGCAAAAACGTCCACGATCACCTTCGGTCCTTTGAGCGTCCTGCCCAAAGTGCACAAGCAGGGCATCGGCCGGGCATTGGTAGAGTATAGCTTAGAAAAAGCGCGAGAACTGGGCTATGGCGCGGTGCTCATCACCGGCGTGCCCGACTATTACCCAAAAATTGGCTTTTCTCGCGCACGGGATTTTGCTCTGACCTTGGAGAACGGCGCATCGCCCGACTATTTTATGGCATTTGAGCTTGTGCCGGGAACTCTGCGCGGCGGCGGCGTGCTGCATTTTCTCCCGCCGGAATTCGAGCTGTCCGAGCGTGACGATGGCGCGTTTGAGCAGTTTCACGAACGCTTTATCGCGGAATATCGCCTGTAGGAGTTGCCGCCGGATGCACTATGCGGACTACAAAACCATCCTGTCCCCGCAAAACGGAATGAATCTCTATCGCGGCTGCACCCACGGCTGCATTTATTGCGATGCCCGCAGCGAATGCTACCAAATGCAGCACGACTTTACGGACATTGAGGTCAAGCGGGACGCCGCGCGGATTTTGGAAGAGCAGCTGCGCCGCAGGCGCAAGCCCTGCATGATCGGCACGGGCGCGATGTGCGACCCGTATATTCCGCTGGAGGCGGAGCTACAGATTACGCGGCAATGTTTGGCCTTAATCGAACGCTACGGTTTTGGGCTGGCGATTCAGACGAAATCCGCGCGGATTTTGCGGGATTTGGATTTGCTCAAAGCCATCCACACGCGCACAAAATGCGTGGTGCAAATGACGTTGACGACATTTGACGAGGATCTGTGCCGGAAAATCGAGCCGCACGTATCGACCACGGCCGAGCGCTTTGCCGCGCTGGAAACCCTGCGGGATGCGGGCATCCCCACCGTGGTGTGGCTCTCGCCCATTTTGCCGTTTATCAACGACAGCGAGGAGAATCTGCGCGGCATTCTGGATTACTGCGTCCGTGCGAACGTGCGCGGCATTGTCTGTTTTGGCTTTGGCGTGACGCTCCGTGCGGGCGACCGCGAATATTTCTATAGCCAACTGGACGCGCTTTTTCCGGGCATGACGCAGAAATACATCCACGCGTTTGGCAACCGCTACGAGTGCAACAGCCCGAACAACGAAAAGCTTTGGGGCATTTTCGCGGATTTCTGCCAGTGCCACGGCATTCTCTACCGACCCGAGGACATCTTCGCCTACATGCACCAGTTTGAGGAGACACAGCAGCAGTTGTCGCTGTTTTGAGCGGGCAGAGGACAGAAGACAGCTTTGCAGAGAAATAGCTGCCTTCTGACATCTGTCCTCTGATACCAATCCGCAATAAAAATTATTGCATATCGAGGCAGGTGTAGGGGCGATCCTTGTGGTCGCCCTTGACAAAACGCCTTATCGGGGCAACCACAAGGGTTGCCCCTACGGAAGGATTTCTAAAACGGAACAGTATGACTTCTATTTTCTGACCAGCGGACGCGCGATGCGCGCCCCTACGGGGTGTTGGATTTTGTGGCGTTAAACGGCGGGTTAACTGTGTTTTTAGCGATAATGCATAATATACTTTTGGATTCGTCTATAATTTTAGTCGGGTTTCATTACGGTCATTAATAGCGTTTAAACATTAAAGGTTAAGATTAATGCTTAACCTTTAATGTTAACAATATGTTGAGAAAAAACTGTCTCCTAGAGGCAATTTGTGACCGAATGCGTCAACCTTGAGTTTGACCTCAAGGTTAAACTCAAGGTCAAGATTGAGATGAATCTTGCGGTGATTCTCTCACACCTGTATCCTCACCCCTCCTTCCTCTGGAACCCCCTGCCCGCATCGCGCATAGCTTATCTACGAGGGGGCGGATGATGAAGCTTGCACTGTTGGGCGGCGACCGCCGAATGCTCTTTGCCGCTGAGCATCTCAGTGTGCTGGGGCACGATGTGCGCTTGGCGGGGGGCGCTGTAGCTACCCACTTTTCGGCAACTGCCGCGTCCGCGCCGGACGACTGGTTGGACGCCGCTGGGCAGAGCGAGAGCGTCATCCTCCCCCTCTGTACCCAAACGGCGGACGGCGCGTGGATTCTGCAAGCGCCACCCACGGCGGAAAAAATCCCGCTGGCCACATTGGCGGAGGTACTGCATCCCGGGCAGCCCGTGTTGGCCGGGATGCCGCCCGAACCCGTGCGTGCGCTGTTCTTCTCGCGGGGACTGACCTTGCTGGACTACTTCGCCCGCGATGAATTGGCCATCGCCAACGCCGTACCCACGGCGCAGGGCGTGCTGGCCTTGCTGATGGACGCGCTGGAGGTTGTGCTCGCCGACTGCGCGGTGTGCATCACGGGCTATGGCCGCTGTGCGCGGGCTCTGGCGCGGGCATTGCGAGGCTTGGGGACGCGCGTGAGCATCGCCGTGCGCCGCCGACGCGATTTGGTGCAGGTGCGTGTGGACGGCTACACGCCGCTGTCGCTGGCGGACTTTCCCGAAAACGCCGCCGCATTCGATGCCATCATCAACACTGTACCAGAGCAGATTCTCGGCGCAGAGGCACTGGGCGCACTGAAAAAAGACTGCCTGCTCATCGAGATTGCCAGTGCCCCGTTTGGGATTGACCGCGCGGCGGCGGCAACGCTGGGACTGCCGCTGATCTACGCGCCCTCCCTGCCTGGCAAAGCCGCGCCCAAAACGGCAGGTCTCATCATCGCCGACACAGTGCACACAATGCTACAGGAATGGCAGTCTAGATGCTAGATGTTACGTCACTACCATTCTTCTCAAAAAACACAAAGATCTCTGGTTACAGAATCTAGTCTCTAGTCTCTAACATCTAGAATCTAGTATAGGAGGGCCTTCATGGCGCGGATTGCTTTTTGCTTGACGGGGTCGTACTGCACGTTTGCGGCGGCCTTTGCAGCCATGGAGAAGCTGGCGCAGCGGCACGACGTGCAGCCCATCTTCTCCGCCAACGCTTGGACGACGGACACCCGCTTTGGCGCGGCCACCGACTGGATTCGCTCCGCGCGCGAGAGCACCGAACACGAGCCATGGCACACCCTCACGCAGGTTGAGCCCATCGGTCCGGGGGGACTGTTCGACTTAGTCATCGTTGCGCCCTGCACAGGTTGTACGCTCGCGAAGCTCGCCCGCGGCATCACAGACACGAGCGTGACCATGGCGGCCAAGGCACATCTGCGCAACGAGCGCCCTGTGCTGGTGGGCATCAGCACCAACGACGCACTCAGCGGCTCGGCGGAAAATCTGGGGCATTTGCTGGGCACGCGCGGGTATTATTTTGTGCCCATGCGCCAAGACGATGCCATGGGCAAGCCACGCTCACTGGTCGCCGACTTTGCCCAGCTTGAGGCCGCCGTGGACAGCGCACTCATCGGCGAGCAAGTACAACCAATCTTAGCAATGAACAATTAACAATGGACAATTGTTTGTAGGGGACGCCGCCCTCGGTGTCCCGCAGTGCTGAAAAATTGTGCGGAACAGCGTCTGTGACAATTGTTGGATTTCTAGCAGGGGTATTGCAATTTGCGCGAAAGTGTGGTATAATCTTTGGGCTGTGGGGGCGTAGCTCACTTGGTAGAGCGCTTGAATGGCATTCAAGAGGTAAAGAGTTCGATCCTCTTCGTCTCCACCAGCCGGCAAGGCCGGCAACAAATGAACCCGTAGAACGGGTAAAGTGCGTGTTTTTCGGCAAGCTCTGTCGGTCGGCAAGGCCGGCAACGTAATAACCGGTAGGTGCTGACAATCAGTGCTTGCGTGGTTGATTTCTTTACGCAACAGAGGTTTCCATCCGGCGCCATAGCCAAGTGGTAAGGCAGAGGTCTGCAAAACCTTCATCCCCGGTTCGAGTCCGGGTGGCGCCTCCAGCCGGCATGGTCGGCAGCAAATCCACGCGTCCGTGCGCGAACAGCACCTCTTTTCGTGCGTTCGGACACCTCCAACGTCACCACAACTTGCGCACCTGCTTTAGCGGGTGCGTTGTTTCGTTCCCAGAAAGGCGCTCCATGACGACAGTTCAGAACCCCAAAACCCGCGCCACGGACTTTTCCGGCTACCTGTGCGCCAGCGACCTAGACGGCACGCTCATCACCGCCGTGGGCGCGATTATGCCCCGCCGCAACCGCGAGGCTGTGGCGCGTTTTCGGGCGCAGGGCGGACGCTTCACCATCGCCTCTGGGCGCAGTGCGCCGTCGATTGCACGCAAAATGTTCGCCCTAGGGCTCGAGGACACCCCCGCCATAGCCCTCAACGGCGCGGCCGTGTATGACTGCCGCCGCCATGAATTCCTCAGCTATCACGCCATCCCCCCCGAAGGTGTGGCGCTGGCCGTGGCACTCTGCCACCGCTTTCCGGGGCTACAATTTCAGGTGCACAAGGCCTACGACACCCATTTTTGGCACATGCGCAACCTGAGCTTTTGGGGCTCGTCCGCCGATCGCCAAACGCGCCATCACTACAAGAACCCAGAGGACATCGCCCCCGATGGTTGGGGCAAGTGCATTTTTTATGGCGCACGCAAGGTGGTGGCGGAGCTAGAGGCCTATTGCCGCGCCCTGCCAGACGCGCCGCTGACGTTCATGAACAGCTCGCGCGTCTCTCTGGAGGCGACCGCGCCGGGGGTGGACAAAGGCAGTGCCCTGCTGGAGCTCGCGGAGATTTTGGGCATCGACAAGGCGCACACGGCGGGCATCGGCAACGCCGACAACGACGCTGGGCTGGTGCAGCGTGCGGCCTTCAGCGGCGCGGCAGGACAAGCACGCGAAGACTTCCGCCGCCTGGCCGACGTGACGGTCTGCGACGACAAACATGGCGCAGTGGCGGATTTTCTAGACTATTTCGCGGCGCGAATCGTCGCGGACGACTGATTTTTTGGCGTGAAGAAGGAGGGAGCGGCATTGGGTGACTTTTTTGTTGCGCATAACATGACCAAGCCCGCTCTTTTTATTTTGATTTCACCGCGTAAATCAAAATAAAGCGAGCAATTTGTCTGTTTTATTTTGATTTCGCTTGACAAGTCGAAATAAAACGGCTATAATAGACCTTGTAATACCGAGTTGCAAGGAGTTTTTGCCCTATGACCAAAAATCGTGCGGGATTCCTGCGAACCAATCTGTCGGGCGAATTCGCTTATCAATCCTTTTGTCCCGCGCCATTGCCGCCAAGCCCGCCGATAGAGCTTGACGAGGACATGGTGCATTTGCTGGTGGCGGCAAACCGGCAGATTGCCGTTTTGGACGGGTTGACCGCGCATATCCCGAACATTCATCTGTTCGTGTCCATGTACGTGCGCAAAGAGGCGCTGATGTCCTCACAAATTGAGGGGACACAGGCCACGCTGGAGGACGTGCTTGACCCGTTGCTGGACGAGAACGCCAACCGTAACATTGCCGATGTCATTAACTACATCAAAGCGATGGAGTTTGCCATTGCCCGGCAGCAGGCGTTGCCGCTGTGTAATCGCCTCATCAAAGAAACCCACGCCGTTTTGATGGCGGGGGTTCGCGGGCAGGAGAAAAATCCCGGCGAGTTCCGCCGCAGCCAGAACTGGATTGGCGACGCGGGTAGCACCCTCAAGCACGCCCGGTACATCCCGCCGAATGTGGAGGATATGACCGAGGCCATGAGCGACCTTGAAAAATACATCAACGCCGAGGATGATTTGGACGCGCTCATTCGCGCCGCACTGATTCATTACCAGTTTGAAACCATCCATCCGTTTCTCGATGGCAATGGGCGCGTAGGGCGGCTACTCATCACCCTGTTTCTGATGGAAAAAGCCGTGCTGTCCGCGCCCGCGCTGTATATTTCCTATTTCCTCAAAAAGAACCGCGTGGAATATTACGACCGCATGACCGAAGTGCGCAACAAGGGAAACTATGCGCAGTGGATCAAATTCTTTTTGCAGGCAATCACTGAATCGGCGGAGGATGCAGTGGACAAAATCAACAAACTCTCCGCGCTTCATGCGCAAAACGCCGCAGTGGTCGGCGGCATGGGACGCGCCGCAAAAACCGCCGCACGCCTGCTGGAATATCTTGAAGCCAACCCCATCATTGAAGCGCAAAAGACCGCCACAGCTCTGGGACTTGCTTTCAGCACCGCTTCCGCCGCCATCAAACGGCTGTGCGTAGCCGGAATCTTGACGCAGAGCGCGGGCGAACAGCGAAACCGCGTGTTCAGTTATGATGCGTATCTCGCCTTGCTCCGGGAAGGCACTTGATTTTCCTGCCTAAAAATCCGTGCGGCTCTGCTGGGACTTCCCTCACTCCCCCGCACGCCCATAGCGATCATTGTGCGCGTACAGTGCCGCCGTGTCCAGTGTTTCCAGTTGCGCTTCGGTGACGCGAAACGTCCAATTGCCCCCAGCAACGCCGGGCGTGTTGGTGCGCGTGTCCGCGCCATAGCCCAGCAGATCCTGCAGGGGGACAATCACCGTTTCGGCCGCCGACTGCCCCAGCGTTCGGCACGCCGCGCGGACAATCGGCGCGGCCGTGCCGCCGCACCCCCAATCCTCGTGCGCAATGTCCAAATACGCCAGCGCACGGGCGCGCTCTGCGGCGTCCGCTTCCCAAATATAACCCAAAAGCGTGTTGTTGTCGTGCGTGCCGGTATAGGCAACGCAGTTTTTGGGGTAGTTGTGCGGCAGATGGATGTTGTGGCCGTCGCCATCGAACGCAAATTGCAATACGCGCATCCCTGGCAGACCGCTCTCGCGTAGCAAATCGCGCACGTCGTCGTCAATTTGCCCCAAATCCTCGGCGATCAGGTGCTCCGTGTGCGGGAGCGCAGACAGGAGCTCCATGCCCGGTCCGCCCTGCCAGACGCCCTCGGTCGCGTCCGGGGCATCCGCCGGGACGGCATAGTAACGCGACAGCGCACGAAAGTGATCCAGACGCACGCGGTCGAACAGGTCCAGCACCCGCGCCACACGCGCCCGCCACCATCGATAGCCGTCAGCGCGGTGCGCCGCCCAGTCATAGAGCGGATTGCCCCAAAGCTGTCCGCGCGGCGTAAAATAATCCGGCGGCACACCCGCAACCTGCGTCAGGTGTGCGCCGTCTGTGACAAACAGCTCTGGATGCGCCACAAAATCGGCACTCTGTGCGGCGACATAAAAGGGAATATCGCCCACCAGCTGCACACCCAGCGCGTGGACTTTTGTCTGAAAAGTTCTCCACTGCGTGTCAAAAATCCACTGCGCAAAGATCCAAAAATCGGGCGTTTCGCCCTCGGTTTGCGTCTGGTAGTGTGCATAGTCGTCCAGCCAATCGCGGGCACGCTGGTGAAATGCGGCGACCGCCGCCAAAGCAGAGGCGGGGGCGGCATCGAACACGCGGCGCAATAGGAGCACACGCGTTGCTCGCAGAAAGTCGTAGTCCACCGCGTGGGGGCTCTCGCAACGCCAATCTGGCAAGTCGTCCGCCGAGAGCAATCCCGCCTGCTGCAGTTCCTCTGGGTCAATCAAAAACAAGTTCCCCGCAAAGGCGCTGGGGGAACTATAGGGCGAATTGCCCGCGCCCACGGGGTTGACAGGGAGCATCTGCCAGAGCGAAAAACCGCCCGCCGCCAAACGCGCCGCAAAGCGCACGGCCTGTGCGCCCAACGTGCCGCCGCCATACGCGCCGGGCAGGGCGGACAGGGGCATCAGCACGCCAGCGACGCGTCGATTTTTCTCAGGGCATTGTGATTCCACAATCAATCACTCCACTTTCCCCGCATCACTGGCCGCGGAAACGATAGCCCACGCCCCAGACGGTCTCGATAAACTGCGGATTGGTGGTGTCCTCTTCAATTTTGTCGCGGATGCGGTTGATGTGCACCGTCACGGTCGAGGTCTCGCCAAAGGAGTTGACGCCCCAAATTTCGCCGAACAAATCCGCCTTGCTGTAGACCACATTGGGGTTCGCGGCCAAAAACGCCAACAGCTCAAACTCTTTGTTCGTCAGCGCGACTTCCTCGCCACGGCACCAGCACTTGCGGGCCGCGCAGTCGATCCGCAGTTCGCGCACGTTGATTTCCACCACGGGCCCTTCGTGACTGCTGCCCGCATTGGTCAGTCGGTCGTAACGCGCCAAATGCGCTTTCACGCGCGCGACCAGCTGCTGTGGCGAAAACGGCTTGGTGATAAAGTCGTCCGCCCCTAGCCCGAGGGCACGGATCTGGTCGATGTCCTCGCGCTTGGCCGAGACGAAAATCACCGGGATGTCGTGATCCTTGCGGATGCGCCGACACAGCTCAAAGCCATCGAGCCCCGGCAAAATCACGTCGAGCAAAATCAGATTGAACGCCTCTTCTTCCAACAGATGCAGCCCCTGATTCCCGTCGGGCGCAATCTTCACTTCGTAGCCGTTGCCCTCCAGATAGTCGCGCTCCAACTGCGCAATGCTCTTTTCGTCCTCGATAATCAGGATTTTCCCTTGGCTTGCCATGTTGTACTCCTATGCTTTTCTAGTGTGCGGTGTTATTGCACCAGTGTGACGAGTGTCAGCGGCTCAATGACCGAAAATGTGACCTCGATCGCCAGTCCCCCCAGCGTGGAGGGGCGTGCGCAGATTGTCCCGCCGTGCTTGTCGACCAGCTGTTTGCAGACCGTCAGGCCGATGCCACTGCCGTTGACCGTGTTTGTTTTGGCACTGCCGACGCGGAAATACGGCGTGAAAATCCGTCCGCAGTCCTCGCGGCTGACCGCGATGCCGTTGCTCTCGAGCGTGAAGCGCAAGCGTTTGTCCGGCAGATATTCCGCGCTCAGGGACGCGGCGGGTGCGATCTGGTCACTGCGCTGGATATATTTGATGCAGTTGTTGGAAAGATTTTGGAAAATGCGCCCCATCTGCACGGGGTCAACGCTCAGGTAGACCTTCTCATCCTTCGGAAATCCGCGCTGAACGACCTGCAGTTGGATGTTGTTTTCTTGGAACTTCTCCGTTAGATCAAAGCGAATCGGCGCGAAAATGTCCTCGTAGCGCATTTCCTCGAAGTGCATGGGAAATTGCGTTCGATCCAGACACGAAAACAGGAAGAAATCGTTCGTCAGTTGGTTGAGATCCTGCGCCGTGCGCACAATCGTCTCTAAATAAGAGCGCTGTTGTTCCGGCGTTTTTACGATGCCGTCGAGCAGTCCGCTGGCGTAGCCGATGATGGCCGTGAGCGGCGTACCCATGTCGTGGCTGATGCCGGCGATGATGTCCTTGCGGTTTTCCTCGTAGAGCGCACGCTCCTCCTGCGTTTCGCTCAGGTATAGCCGCAGCGCCTGCACGCCCTTTGCGATGGTTTCCGTGTCCGCACCCGTGGGCAGAACGCTCTTTCCCGTGCTCGACTCCACAAAATCGGCAATCTGCGCCGCCGCCCCCTGCAGGGGCACGACGGTGTTGTTATACAGGACGTACAGAAACATGAGCGCGATCGCCAAAATTATGCCAAACCCCGCCAGCAGAAGCACGAGGGCTTTGTCGGGGAACAGCACTGCGCCAGTGATGCTGGCGGCGGCGGGCATCACCACGCCCAAGCCAGCGAGTACCAGCGTGCCCGGCAGCGAAAGACGCCGATTGTTTTTCATATAGATTCCTTGTGTCCGCACGGGCGCGTCCTCCCAAAGATGCACCGCGTCCTGACATCCTCCCAGTTTGTACGTATATTTTAGCGCATTCGGCGGAAAAATGCAATAGTTTTTGGGGTTAACTGTCAATTTAGTCTGGAAGTTGCTGGCCTTGTTGCCATTTATTGCAAAAGTGTCATCTTTTTGTCGACAATTTGTGGTAGCATTTGCATCGCAAAAACGATATACTTAGGTCAAGATAAGAAATAGAAAGGCAGGGAGCGAAATGTCTGCACTCACAATCGTCGGCGTATTGGCAGTGGTGTTAGCTCTTACGGCTGGGACATTTTCCCGCCGCGGCGCAGAGGTCCACTGATTCGTTCATCCCCTTCGTGAGGAATTGCGGTTCGCGCACGCAATTCCTCACCATCCATTTTCCCATCCCCCATCCCCCCATTGACGCCTCGGCACTCCGCCGGGGCGTCAATTTCTTTGCGGACTGTCCCAGCGCAAAAAGACGCCGCCCACTGGGCGACGTCTTTGGATTCGTGTTTTGTTGTTTTACGCTTGGACTTTTTTCTTGCGCAGAACAACCGCAGCAGCGACCGCAACCGTGAGAACGCCCAGCGCCGCAAACGCGCCAGTTGTCTCTACGCCGGTCTTCGGGGGAGGCGTGGGTTCGGGCGTGTCTTCGGTGACGGGCTCGGTGACAGGCTCTGTCTCCGGCTCGGTGACGGGGTCAGTGACTTTGTTGCTCGTGTAGACGCCTGTGTACAGCTTGCTGAAGAAGCTGAAGATGGTGCTACCAGCGAGTTGGTCTTGCAGGTTGATGCCGCCGGGCAGGAAGCCCGCGATGGTGTCGATGAAGCTCGCGATGACATCTGTGCCACCGTTGCCGCCGCCCAACAGATCGCCGATGCCGGGAATGCCCTCAGCGAGCGAGCCAATGTCCAGACCGCCGCCGAGGCTGGCCAGATCCAGACCGTCAACGCCCAGTGTCTCGGCAAAGCCACTGAACATACCCGTCAGGGTATCTAGGCTAAAGCCGCCGAACAGGTCGGTGATGGTGCTCATGATGTCATCTGGGAAGGCGGAGTCACCCAACACTTCGGCAACCGCAGGGTCTAGGCCAGAGGCTTTCGGTGCTTTCGTGGTGGTCTCATCGATCAAATACCCAGTGGGCGTTTCCGCAAACGCAACCAACCCGAGGGTCAGCAGCATACTGAGTGCAAGAAGTAGCGCAAGTGCTTTTTTCATAATGGACATCCCTTTCGTTTTTCCCTTACAATAGAATTATACTAGAATGACACGCGCCTGTCAAGGGGTTTTTGAAAACTTTTTGAAATATTTTTGCGGAAAGCAACACAAACTTGTCATTTTCCGGCAAAATGGAGGCAAAAAGTCGGCAGACGCGGTCAAATTCCCAATTTTTAGTATGCCCGGCCAAACGGATCGTCATAGCGGAAGTTGCACTCATCTTTGACGCTCAGCCAGTTGATGGCGAACTTTGTGCCCTTACGCGCGTAGACGTCGGTGTGGTCAAAGCCGGATTTGATGCACTGGTCATAGGTCTTGCCAGAGGGGTGGAAGCCTTTGTCGTTTTTACCCAGTAGGGCGTTTTCAAACGCATCGGCCATCTCCGCATTAAACATCTCAATGACCATTTCCACGCGCAGTTGCGAGCGGTCTTTGTTCAGATCCAGATAGCCCGGCACGAAGATTGTGCACCACCAGTACGGACCGTAGGGGCGTTTGGCCTGATACTCGCCCTTGTTGAACAGCGCGGTGGTCATGTTGGGCATGGCCTCGTTGGGGACGGAATTGTAGTGGGCATTGCGGCCGCCCTTGCCTTCTTTGGTGCGATAGACACCCACTTCGCTCCCTAGGAACATCCAACCATACTGCCCTTTCCAGAACTGGATCATCCAGTCCCAGCCGTCGTAGGTGAACTTGATGCGCGTGGTGTCGTAGAACATCACGATGATGGGCGCGGCTTCGTCATAGGCACGCATAAAGCCGAAGGGGCGTTGCCACGCTTCCTGCTCTGTGTAGAAGTAGTTATCCACCGGGTTCATCTTATAGGAGAGGATTTCGCGTTTGTCTTCCTCACCGTTGACGGGTGCGGCAACCGCGCCATCAATGTGGCTGATTTGGTTTGTGCCGTTGGGTTTGCCTGTGCTCACTGGCAGGGTCGTCGCGGGTTTGGTTGTTTTTGCGGCGGTGGTGGTGGGCTTGGTGGTCGTGACGGGTTTTGTCGTCGTAGGCTTTGTGGTCGTGACGGTCGTGGGTTTTGTGGTGGTCGTTGTGGCCGCCTGCGTTGTGGTCGTGGTCGCTTGCGTCGCGGGATCGGTCAGCGGATCTGTCGCTGGCGCGGCCGGCTCGACAGGCGGTGCAGGGGGATCAACGACCGCAGGTGCTGGCGGATCGACCTCTTGTTGTTGCACAACGGGCGCGTCCACGGGTTGTTGCGCCCCTGGTTGCTCAACAGTGTAGCCCTCAGTGGGTGGTGAACCTGCATACCCTTGCCACGGGAACATGTTGATGGTGACCGGAATACCAATGCCGACAACCAAAACGGCGACAACCGCTCCGATAATGGCGTTGCGTAGGGAATTGCTTTTACTCATCGTATAAACCTCCTTTAAGGATTGGACATGTTTTTACCCGTATAAGTATAGCAGGATTGTCGGCGTTTGTAAAGTCGAATTTAGAAAATAGCGAAAGTTTTTTGCTTTTTCGTCACGCGGGGCGCATAATTTGCCAAAGATTCGGAAAAACTCCTCGTAGAAGCACCGCTTCAATTAGGCTACTTTGAGAGGAGCAACCCATGGCGAATTTGACGAGCGAGGAACTCCACGCGCTGGAGGATACCCTCAACTGCGAGCAGATGCTCGTGAAGAAATTCAGCAGTTTTGCCACTGTCGCGCAAGATCCGCAGATCCAAAAAGCGTGCAAGCAGTCGGCAAAGCAACACCGCAAGCACTTCGACACCCTGATGGGCTACCTGAACTAAAGGAGGAGACACACATGGCGACAACCACAACGCGCAAAAAGACCACCACGACCACCAAAAAGAGCCCCGGGCGACCGCCCAAAAAATCCCAGCCTGTGCAACAAGCGCCCATGAGCGGCTTCTCCATGGCCGACCATGAGATCATGGACGACATGCTCACCAGCCAAAAGCACATCACGGGGGTGTACAACACCTATAGCTGCGAGTGCGTCAATCAGCGGCTGAAGGCAGACTTCCTGAATCTCTGGCGCGAGAACCAGAATCTGCAAAGCTCGGTGTTCAGCCAGATGCAACAGCGCGGCTGGTATGCCCCCGCGAAGGCGCAGGCCAAACAAGTCACGCAGACAAAGCAAAAGTTTCAGGGCATCGCGCAGCAGCTGCCCAAATAGAGCAGAAGGCAGAGGACAGATTTGCGGGCGCAATTCTGTCCTCTGATTTCTATTGTCTGCCCTCTGTACAGCGGGCGAGCGCAGCTCGCCCCTACAGAGCTCGTGAGTTGGATAACAGCACTAGCACTAGTACTATATGACATTATTTTCAACGCGACGGAATGCACCCGTTGCTTATAGGGGCATTGAGGCGTGAGGATTGAGGATACAGGTGTGAGGCGCGTGTAGGGGCGGATATCATCCGCCCGCTGTGTTGGTAGGAATCAGCGGGCGCATACCCACAGGGCACAGGCGAGGACGGTCTCCCCTACACGCCGCCTAGGTGCAACGGGCGGATGATATCCGCCCCTACAGACCCTCATGCCCCACACCTGAAACCTCATCCCTCTCTGCGCCTTTACAGGCAACCACGGGCGGCAGATTGCCGCCCCTACAAATAATTGTACATTGTTCTTTGTTAATTGTTCATTGGCCATCGGCCATCGGCCCTGATTTGCAATCTTTCCCGTTGTGTGCTATAATCCTCATAACAAAAACCATGGGGAGACAGCATGGGCGCTATCACAAATTTTTTGGACAGCAAAATCGTCAAAAAAGACACGGGCGAGACTACTTACCTGACCTGGAAAGAGACGCTGGGCTACAGCTTGGGGCGCGGCGCACAGGGGATGAGCACCTCCATCATGTCCTCGGACAAGGTCAACTACTTCCTGAGCAACATCCTGAAGATCGACACTGGCATCGCCGCCACCATCCGCCTGCTCTGCGGTCTTTGGGATGCCATCAACGACCCGCTCTTTGGGCTCATCATGGACAAAACCCGCACCAAATACGGCAAGATGCGCCCCTATGTCAAGTACGCGCCGTTCATCTCCGCCATCTTCACGCTGATGTTTTTCATGGCGCATTTTGGGCAGTCGCACTGGAGCGGCGCGTTTTTGATTGGCTTCGTCGTCTTCGCCTACGTGGGCTGGGACATGGCCTACACCGCCGTAGACGTGCCCATGGGTGCGCTCGCGCTCTCCATGACCCCCAACCCCATTGAGCGCACCAAGCTCTTTGGCGTGCAGACCATCACGCGGGCGATTCTGTCCGCGGCGGCGGGCGGCATCCTACCCATCGCGATGCTCTTCCCGTACTTTCAAGACAACACTGCCCCCGCCTACACCGCCGCCGCCGTGGTGGCGTTTGTGGGGATGATTTTGCTCACGCGCCCGGCCTTCCACTGGACGCAGGAGCGTGCGCACTATTCGGCGGACATCCCCAGCGTAAAAGACAGCCTGAAGTTGCTGTTCCAAAACAAACCGCTCTTCATGTTGCTCATCTCGAACGTGATCTTTTTGTTCGCCACCCTGCCCGCCGCCGTGCGCATGTATTTCACCGTCGATGTAATGGGGAGCGGCCAATTCAACTTCCCCATGGAGCTGGCGGCCATCCCCTCGCCCTTCATTGCGGGACTATTAGTGCCCTATCTGGCCGAGCGATTGGGCAAGCGCATGGACTTCAAAAAGATGTACATGGGTTGTTGTGTCGTCGCTGGCGCGGTGCACCTGCTGCTCTTTGTCACTATGCGCAATCCCGTTTTGGGCGCAACCGGGCCCGTGTCTTGGGGCGTGGCCATCCTCATCTATCTGCAGATTGCCTGCACGCTCATTCCGCTGGAGTGCAAAAACATGCTCAGTCGCGAAATGGAAGCCCAAACCGTGGACTATATCGAGCGCAAAACAGGCCAACGCGCCGAGGGCATCATGCTCTCGCTCGTGTCCTTCACGGGCAAACTGCAAAATTCAGCATCGTCCAGCGTGGTGCTGGCACTGCTGGCCATTTCGGGCTATGTCACGCACCAAGACGCGAAACCCGTGGCGCAAACGCCCACCGCCAAATTCGCCATCTTCGCCATGTACACCCTCATCCCCGCCGCCGCGTGGTTCTTGATGCTTATTCCGCTCAAGTTCTTCAACACAGAGGACAGAAAACAGAAAGCAGAAGACAGAGCGCAATGAACAATTGACGTTGCATCACATCGCCATCCGCAATACAAAAACAGAGGGCAGAACCGTAGTTCTGCCCTCTCTTCTCTGAAATCTGCCTTCTGCAATCAGTAATTCGTGGCACGAAATTCAAAGTACGCCTGCGGGTGGGCGCAGGTGGGGCAGACCACGGGGGCGGCCTTGCCGACGTGGATGTGCCCACAGTTGCGGCAGAACCACACGACTTCTTCCGTGCGCTGGAACACGATGCCCTGCTCCAGATTGCTCAGCAGGGTGCGATAGCGCTCCTCGTGGGTTTTCTCAATGGCGGCCACGCGGTCAAACAGGGCGGCCAGGCGGTCAAAGCCTTCGGCGCGTGCCTGCACGGCAAAGCCAGCGTACATGTCCGTCCACTCGTAGTTTTCGCCTGCGGCCGCATCGGCCAAGTTGGTGGCGGTGTCGGGGATAGCGCCGCCGTGGAGCTCCTTGAACCAAAGCTCCGCGTGCTCGCGCTCGTTGCCGGCGGTCTCCGCAAAGATGCCCGAGAACTGCTCGTAGCCCTCATTTTTCGCCTTGCTGGCGTAGTAGCCATACTTGATGGCGGCCTGTGCTTCGCCTGCAAACGCAGTGGCGAGGTTGGCTTCGGTTTGGCTTCCCTTGAATTCCATGTTGTCCTCCGAATTTAGATTTTTGATGTTCGATATTCGATGTTAGATTTTTGCGCATCCAATGAAACAGGCTTGAAGCCGCAACGCCTGTTTCCGCATTGACTACTAAATTGTACATTGTGCATTGTCAATTGTTCATTGAACTGGAGCGGGTCTGACGAAAAAGATGCACTTTTTGCGCACCTACGGATTCATTTGCTGCCGGCCATGCCGGCTGGAGCGGGTGATGGGAATCGAACCCACGTGTTCAGCTTGGGAAGCTGACATTCTGCCATTGAACTACACCCGCAATGTGACGGTATTATAACACAAACTGGTGCGGATTGCAATGGGTTGGCGAGATATTTTTTGCAATCTGTAGGGGCGGCAACCTGCCGCCCGCTGTGTTTGTGCGAACCAGCGAGCGACTACCCACAGGGCACAGGCGAGGACGGTCGTCCCTACACGCCGCCTAGGTGCAACGGGCGGATGATATCCGCCCCTACAAATCTCATGCGAAGCCTTGACAACGCGCCGCAATCCTGCTATACTTTTGTCTGCACACGGTGTCGCGAGGCACAATAGGGAACCCGGTGCGAATCCGGGACAGCTCACAATCTACTGTAAAAGCTACGAAAGGCGCACTTACGTCACTGGCCACCGCCGGGAAGACGCGCCCACTAGGTTTGACGCTTTAAGTCAGGAGACCTGCCGTGCGCACAAAAAAGCACTTTCGGTGAGGGAAGTTGCCGATAAATGCGCTATGGTTGTTGACTGTGGCAAAATTTGTAGGGCGATGAACTCCACCGACAAGTGGCGTTCATTTTTTCTTTATTGTGAAAGGAGCAACCCCCATGTCCCAGACCCCTCTCAAGCGCAGATTCCTCGCCGCCGCGCTGGCACTCGCGCTCTCGCTGAGCCTCTTCACCGCCGGTCTCTTCTCTGCGCTCGCCACACAGAGTGTGACCATCACACTCTCCTACCAAGCCGACGACTCCGGCTTCATCATTGCGCCGCAAACGCTCTCCGTTGCACCGGATCTGGCCGAGAAATATGGCTACACCGATGCCTTCGGCGGGGACGCCGTCAGCGTGCTCGATGCCATTGTGGCGGCGCACATTTTCGTCTTCGGGACCGACATGGCGGATATCCAGGTTGCGCTGACCGTTGGGGCTAGCGGCTGGATCTCCAACTTTATGGGCGACGGCGCGGGGAACTACACCTTCTTTGTGGATGACGCATCCATCTCCGTTGGTGCGCCCGATGCCGAACTGAAAAACGGCGAGACGCTACGCCTGCAGTCCATCCAAGACACGTTTGCGTACACGGACGCGCTGACGTGGTTTGAGATCGACGGCCAAAAGATCAACGCCGTCAGCGTCAAGCCCAGTCAAGTGCTGAATCTGACCGTGGCAGGCATCCAATACGTCATTTGGGGCGCGGGTTGGGGCGCGAGCGAACCCATGGGGATTGCCGACGCGGGTATTGTGCCCGTGACCGTAACCAACGGCGCGGGCGTTTTTGGCGCCGTGCGCGGGGCGCTCACCGATGAAAATGGTCGAACGAGCGTCAGCTTTACTGAAGAGGGCGTTTATGTCCTCTCGGCCATTGACGTGGATTCAGATCAGGAAATCCCGCTCATGTCCCCGTGGCTGGTCGTCACGGTCAAAAACGAAATCCCCACCACGTTGCCCCTGACGACCCTGCCCACCACCACACAGCACAACGTCACCACTGCGCCCACCAGCGCCGCGCAGACCACCGCCCCCACCACCACGGCGGCGCAAGGCGGCAACACCGCCGCCGCCAACGCACTGAAAAAGCTTCTGCCCTATCTGGTGCAGACCGTACCCGCGCCCGTGTATGGCAACGAGTGGGAACTGCTGGCTCTGGCGCGTGCGGACTATGCCATGCCCGGCGGATATTCTGCAGGCTACTTGGGCGATGTGCGCGAAACGCTGGCGGACAGCGATGGCGTTCTTGCCCGAACCACGGACTACAGCCGCCTAATTCTCGCCCTCACGGCGCTGGGGCAAGACCCCACGGACGTGGGCGGGACGGACTTGCTCGCGGCGTTGACGAAAGAGCCCGCGAAGATTGGGGAGCAGGGCATCATCAGCATAGCCTATGCGCTTTTGGCACTCGACAGTGCGCCCTACGCGAGCGACAAGACGGGGTTGCGCAAGCAGCTGTTGCAACAAATCACCGCACTGGAACTGACGGGCGGCGGCTTCAGCTTTAACAACGGTATCAGCTCGGACGTGGACGTAGACACCACGGCCATGGTGCTCCAAGCCCTCGCGCCCTATGCGAAAAACACTGCGGGCATCCGTGCCGTGATTGACCGTGCGCTGGCGGCGCTGTCCGCCCAGCAATCAGCGAACGGCGGCTTTGCCTCGCAGTGGGGCGACAACCCCGAGAGCATCGCGCAGGTACTTCTTGCGCTCACCGCGCTGGGGATTGACCCCACAAGCGACACACGTTTCGTCAAGCCCGGTGGCAATCCGCTCAGCGCACTGCTGTCTTTCCAGAACGCCGACGGCGGCTTTGCCCACGAGCGCGGCGGACGTTCCAACGCCTATGCCAGCCAACAGGCGGCGCAGGCACTGGTGGCCTACGACCGCTTTGTGAAGGGCGCAAACGCGCTGTTTGACATGCGCGATGAGCCCCTCGCGCCGCCACCCCCGACAACCCATGCCCTGCCGACCACCGCACCCAGCACCAAACCCGTGCCGGGCACAACAACCACGCGCCCGCAGACCACAAAGTCCACGAGCGCAAACCCAGTGACCCAACCCACCACAACCGCCGCCGGCGATTTCACCCCGCCGAAAACGGGCGACACCTCCAACGCGCCGCTGTGGTTCACGCTCAGCGCAATAACGCTGGCCGGTGCGTTTTTCCTGCTACGCAGTAAAACCGCACCGGCAATGAACAACTGACAATTTACAATGAACAATTGTTTTGTAGGGGCTTAGAGGCGTGAGGGATGAGGATTGAGGCGTGCGGCCTGTAGGGGCGCGTCCGCGTGTCAGAAGGCAGAGTGCAGAGAACAGAAGACAGATTTTTGAGCGGAATTCTGCCTTCTGCCCTCTGCTTGTATATTGTAACTAGATTGTAACCGAAAGAGTGTATCAATTTGTCGAGAAAAAGCGTATAATAGTACGTAGATTTGCAGACAGGTAGAAGTGATGGATATGACGGGCGTGGCGGAGAACATAGGCAAGAAGAAGCGCGGGCGGGGCGGCAAAATCCTCTTGGGGGTTGTGTTGGGCTTGGCTTTTGTGTGCGTAGCGTTGGTGGCGGGTCTTGCTTTTTGGGGCTTGCAGACGGACGTGGCCGCGCAGGGCACGATGCTCTCGCTGGATCAAGTGCGCATCGCCGAGCTGGAGGCGGCACTCGCCGAAAGCGAAGAGGCACGAGCGCAGAGTGAACAGACGCTGACCCAAACGCTGGAGACGTATGGCTTATCGCCCGATGCCCCGCCGCTGGAGAGCCTGAAGGGCGCGGCACGCACGAAAGAGCTGGACAAACGCATCGCGAAGCTGACGGACACACTCAACACGCTCAGCCGCGAGCGAGAGACGATCCGCAAGGCAGAGCTGGCCGCCAAAAAGACGGACAATGTCCAGAAGGTCTGCTACCTCACCTTTGATGACGGTCCTTCCGAACAGACACCGAAGGTGCTGGAGGTTCTGAAAAAATACAACGTGAAGGCCACGTTTTTTGTGGTGAACAGCAAGAAACTGGCTTACCTTAAAGATATCCACGCGCAGGGGCACGCCGTGGGACTGCACAGCGACACCCACGACTACGCCAAAATCTACGCCAACGATGCCGCGTTTGCGGACGATTTGGCGACCATCAGTGGGCGCGTGGAAAAAATCCTAGGCTTCGCGCCGAAAATCATGCGCTTTCCCGGCGGCAGTAGCAACCGCGTAAGCCTAAAATACAACGACAAAATCATAACGCGCCTGACCCAAAGCGTGCAGGCGCAGGGTTACAGCTATTTTGACTGGAACGTGGATTCCCGCGACGCGCTGGCAGGGGGCAATTCGGCCAAGGCGATTTTTGCGAACATCAAGGCGGGCAGCGAAAAGAAAAACCAAATTTGCGTTTTGATGCACGACAGCCGCGACAAAGCCACCACCGTGCAGGCACTGCCGCAGGTGATTGAGTACCTGCAGGGCGAGGGCTACACGTTCGCGCCGCTGACAGTGAAAACGCTGGACGTGTTTCATCACCCCATCAAAAACTGACGAGGCACGCGATGTTGAACTTATTGGCGATACTGTTGGGCGGTGCGCTGGGCGCGGGGGCACGCTATGGCTTGGGGCGGCTTTTGGCGCAGACGGCGTGGCCGATTCCCGCGAGCACGTTGCTCTCTAACGCGCTGGCTGGGCTGATCATTGGCTTTGTGCTGGGCTTAGAGCCCGCTGGGCACAGCCTAAACGAGCGCACAAAACTTTTCCTGACCACGGGTCTCATGGGCGGACTGAGCACGTTTTCCGCCTTCAGCTGGGAGACGCTGGGTCTGCTACAAGACGGAAAAGTCGCGTGGGCGGCCGGGAACATGGCGCTCAATCTGGTGCTCAGCTTGGGGCTTTGTGCCGTGGGCATGGGAGTAGCTCGTGCAATGTACAATTCACAATGAACAATTTTAGGTAATAGTGAATAGCGAATAGCTGTTGGGGTTATGAGGCGTGAGGGGGTAGGAATGATGCAGGAGACCTGTAGGGGCGCGCGCCCCTACAGGTCTAGATTCTAGATTCTAGAGACTAGATTTTGGCACTGAACGCCGCTGTGTTCTTTGAGAAGAAACGTATGGATACAACATCTAGAAACTAGAAATGTGAACAAATTGTAAAAGTCATGGATTTTTTCTTGACTTTTACGATCAATTGCGGTATACTAACTCTAAATGCAGGAAACGGCCGCCCTTGGCGGAAGATATACCTTAATCTAGCTCCAAACAGGGCGGCTTTGTTTATTGTATAACACAGGTACTCGTCCACGCGACGGTATCATCAATCAAACGGGCAAAACTGCGGCGCGATGGCGGCAGTTTTGTGAAGAATTGTGGAGGTAAAATAATGCAAGGCTGGGAAATTGCGGTGCTCATTGTGGTGCCGCTGGTGACGTTGGCCGTGGGCTTTGTGCTGGGCGGACTCTTTCGCAAAAAGCAAGATGCCGAAACCTTTGGCAGTGCCAAAAGCGAGGCGGCACGCATCGTGAGCGATGCGATGAGCCAAGCGGAAGCGAAAAAGAAAGAGGCGGTGCTGGAGGCCAAAGAGACCATTGCGCAGCAACGCCAAGAGCTGGACAAAGAGGTGCGCGAGCGGCGCAGCGAGGTCTCGCGCCAAGAGCAGAGACTAGCGCAAAAAGAGGAGAGCCTGGACAAAAAAACGGAGCGTCAGGAGAAGCGCGAGGAGCAGCTGGCCGCACAGCTGGAAAAAGCCAAGGCTTCGCTGGAAGAGGCGGAGAGCATCAAGGCGGCGCAGGTGGCGGAGCTGGAAAAAATCGCTGGGATGAGTAAGGATCAGGCGCAGAGCGTGCTGCTGGCGCAGTTGGATGAATCGCTGGCGCACGAAAAGGCGTTGCGCATTCAAGCCAACGAACAGCGCACGCGCGAGGACAGCGAAACACATGCGCGGGAGATTTTGGCGACAGCCATTCAGCGTTGCGCGGCGGATCACTCCGCCGAGGTGACGGTCAGCCGCGTGGTGCTGCCCAACGACGAAATCAAGGGGCGCGTGATCGGCCGCGAAGGGCGCAACATCAAGGCGCTGGAAAACCTAACGGGCGCGGACTTCATCATTGACGACACACCCGACGTCATCACGGTCAGCTGCTTTGACCCCGTGCGCCGCAAAATCGCCTCCCTCACGCTGGAAAAACTGGCCGCGGACGGGCGCATTCACCCGGCCAAGGTGGAGGAAATGTTCGCCAAGGCCAACCGCGAGGTGGAGCTTGAGGTCAAAAAAGCGGGCGAGGCCGCGCTGGTGGAGGCCGGCGTGCCCAACATGCACCCGGACATCACGCGCCTGCTCGGTCGCCTGAAATACCGCACCAGTTTCGGGCAAAACGTGCTCAACCACTCGCTGGAAGTGAGCTTTTTGGCGGGGCTGATGGCGCACGAACTGGGTTGTGATAACCAAACGGTCAAGCTGGTCAAACGCGCGGGACTGTTGCACGACATCGGCAAGGCGCTCGACCACATTCAGGAGGGCTCGCACGTGCAATTGGGCGTGGAGTACGCCCGCGAGCGCAAGGAGCATCCGCAGGTTTTGCACGCCATCGAGGCGCACCACGGCGACGTGGAGGCCAAAACCGTGGCCGCGTTCCTGATTCAGGCGGCGGACGCCATCAGCGCGGCACGCCCGGGCGCACGGCGCGAGAACGTGGAGCTGTATATCAAGCGTCTGCGTGCGCTGGAAGAGATCGCCAAGAGCTTTGCGGGCGTGGACAGTGCTTTTGCGCTGCAAGCCGGCCGCGAAGTGCGCATTGTGGTCAAGCCCGAGAAAGTCACGGACGACCAAATGACGATCATCGCGCGGGACGTGGTGAAGCGCGTGGAAGACGAACTACAGTATCCCGGCACAATCAAAGTGCATGTCATCCGCGAGAGCCGCGTGGTGGATATAGCTAAGTGAGAAGACAGAAGTCAGAAGACAGAGGGCAGATATGCCCTCTGTTTTTTGTCCTCTGCGATGTGCAAATTGTCGCCTATTGACAAATGCGCACGAAATTGCTATAATGATATGTGTAAAAGTTTTCGAAATAAGACTGACCCATCAATAAGGAGCATAATATGGCAACAACACCCCAAGAGAAAGCCAAAATCGTCCGGAATCCACACCTGAAGCGCTTTCCGGCAGACATTCGCGAAACGCTTTTTTCGGACATCGAAGAGAACGCAGAGGCCTTCATGTTCCGCCAAAACAAAGGGCATGAGGACGCGATTGCGCTGGATTATTTTGGCGCACTGACCACCTACGGCGAGCTGGACGCGCAGGTCGATCGCCTAGCACGCACCCTCAAGGGCTATGGGGTGCAACCCGGCGAGATCGTCGCGGTCTCCTTGCCCAACGTCAAAGAGATCGTGCTGTATATCTACGCCATTTGGCGCATTGGCGCGACCGTGACGCTCATTGACGCGCGGACAAACTCCAAGGGCGTGCTTGATCGCGTGCGGCAGTGCGAGTCCAATATCCTCGTGACCATTCTGGACATGTTTGAAGAGAAAACGCGTCCCATCCTGCTGGAACTGCCCGTGAAACACGTGGTGGTGGTCACCCCGGCGGACGCGCTGGTGGGCGCAAAGCCCACGGAGCTCAAGGGCAAGGTTGCGAAACTAATCTATCCGGGCAAAATCAAGAAGTTCAAAGAAGAGGTAAAGAACCTGCCCGGCGGCGAAAAAGTCATCATGCACACCGACTTTGTGTCGCTGTATAACTACGAAGGCGACGTGCGTGCGCCCTATGACCCCAAAGGGGTCGCGGCCATTCACTACACCAGCGGCACCACCGAGGACGGCGTCATCAAAGGCGTGATGCACCGCCACGCAGCCTATAACTGCATCTTCCGCTCCGTGCGCTACTTTGAGGAAATGCCCGACAGAACCACCATGCAACGCGGCGACGTTTTTGGCGGCTTCATCCCCTTCATCGCGGCCTATGGCCTGTTCAACGGCCTGAACTACGCGCTGTGTATCGGTATGCGCGTGCAACTCATCCCCGTCTTCAACCCCGCCAAGATCGATAAGCTCATCCTGAAGAAAAAGCCCAGCGGCTTCATCGGCGTGCCGCGCTTCTTCCAAATTTTGGCCAACAACAAAAAGCTCCGCAAGCCCAACAACAAACTGGCGTTCATCCGCAACGCGGCCACGGGCGGCGACAAAATCTCCCCCGCCACGCTGCGCACCGTGAACGCCTGCTTTGCGCGTAGCGGCGTGCACGGCGGCATCATCGTGGGCTATGGCAGCACCGAAATGGGTGCCTCCATCGGCGGCTTCCTGCCCTATCGCGCGGACGGTTCGACCGATTACAACTACGATGCCGAGGGCAACGTGGGTGTGCTTCTGCCGGGCATCAACGCCATCATTCTCGACCCCGAAACCGGCGAAGAGCAACCTTTGGGCAAGGACGGCGAGATCTGCCTGAACAGCCCCTCCATGGCGCTGGGCTACTACAAATTCCCCGAGCGCACGGCGGAGATGACCTACATCGACCCCGTTACGGGCGACCCCTACCTGCGCATGGGCGACAAGGGGCACATCGGCGAGGACGGCACGTTCTACTTTGTGGATCGCTACAAACGCAGCATCTTCCGCACGGACGGCCACACGGTGCACCCCAGTCCCATCGAAAACGCCTGCTGCCTGCATGACGCGGTGGACTGCGCGTCCGTGGTGGGCTTGAAGATCAACGAGCACACGGCGGGCACTGTGCCCACGGCCTTTGTGATTTTGCACGACGACGCGCCGAAAGATCACCAAAAAATCTTGGAGGAGCTCTACGCCCTCAACCGCCGCGAGCTACCCGACCGCGATTTGGCCTTGGCCTATACCATCATCGACCAGTTCCCCTACACCCCCATGGGCAAGGTGGACTATCGCAAGCTGGAACAACGTGCGCTGACCCTGGAGGACTACTTCATCGCCGACCCCGCCGTGGTGGCGCAACTGCGCAAACACAAGTAACGCGACAAGCACGCAGAAAAACAGCGCAGGGCATCACTGCCCTGCGCTGTTTGGGTTTGTTTGTCTCTTAGCGCACCGTGGCGGCAATTTGCCGCGCACAGTCCGGGCAGACCTTTTGTCCGCCGAAAGCGATCAGATCGCCTTCATGCCGGCAGAAGATGCAGCTGGGCTGATACTTGCGCAGGATGATTCTGTCGTCCTCTGTGAAGATTTCGACCGAGTCGTTCTGGTGCTCGATCTGGAAGAGCCGTCGGAGCTCTTTTGGCAAGACGATGCGCCCTACTTCGTCTAACTTGCGCACAATACCGATTGATTTCATGTTTTTCTCCATTTTTTATTTATTTTTTGGTTTTCTCCCCTTGTATGACATAATATACCATTTTATTGCATAAAAATCAAGAAAGAAAAGTAAATAAAAGGTAAACATTTACGAAGAAAGGCTATGTTTGTTCTATCTATCTGTTTATAATTCAACTTTGCCTTTGTTTTTGTCTAAATAGTCCAAAAGCTTCCAATACTGTCTTCATCAGGACATTTTGGGAGATGTTGTACATGGTCAATCACAAAAAATCGCTGTGCATCGCGCTGTCGCTGGCGCTGCTGGTGGCAGTCTTCGCCTCTGTGGGGAGCTTTTTTGCGCAGGCAAAGGACGTGCGGGGGCAGGTGCTGCGTCTGCACGTGCTGGCCAATTCGGACAGCGAAGAGGATCAGGCGCTCAAGTTGCACGTGCGCGACGCCCTGCTGGCCGCCGGCGGCGCACTCTTTGACGGCAGCACCACGGTGGCCGATGCGCGGGAAAAGCTGATGGAAAACCACGCCGCTCTGCAAGAAGCCGGCGAAGCGGTCATCCGCGCGAGTGGGCAGAGCTACCCGCTGACCATCGAGGTCACGGAGGACTACTTTGACACGCGCAGCTATGGCGAGGTCACCTTGCCTGCCGGGCGCTACGTGGCGCTGCGGGCGGTCATTGGCGCGGGCGCGGGGCACAACTGGTGGTGCGTGATGTTCCCGCCGCTGTGCCTCCCCGCCGCAGAGGCACAGCCAGAAGAATACTTTGACACCGACACGCTGGCGCTCGTGGAGTCCGACCCCAAAATCGAGGTGCGCTTCAAGCTCTTGGAGTGGGCAGAAAATCTGCGCGAACGATGGGCTCGAGCAATGAACAATTAACAATTGACAAAGAACAATTGTTGTAGGGGCGACCCTTGCCTGTGCCCTGCGGGTATGGTCGCCCTGTGCGCAAAAATCCACTATCGGGGCAACCATACCCGCAGGGCACAGGCAAGGGTTGCCCCTACAGGCCTCACGCCTCGTTCCTCACGCCCTCATACCTCTGTAGGGTTGCCCCTACAGTCCTCAATACAAAACCTATTCACTATTCACTATTACCTAACATAGATTACTTAAACAGATTCTCTGCAAAAGCATCCAGTGGGTCAACCTCCGCGGGGCGCGGGGGCGGCGTGCCGGCCGTCTGTACGGTGACGCTCAGCGTGCGCCCGCAGACCTGCTCCAGCGCGGCGGCCAGCGCGGCGGAATTGATGGGCAAACCCATGAGCCCCTGCAAGGCCGGGTTGGGCGAGCTGATGACGCACTGGCCGTCCGTAACGCACGCGGTGGCGTTTTGTAGTTGCATGGCCAGCGCGGTGTTGTTGGGGCGAATGCGGGCGATCAGTTGCGCCAAGAGATCGGCAGGCGCGGTAGCGGCGGGCGGCTGGGGTGCAGGGGCAGAAGTTTCTGGCGCAGGCGGCGCGGTGCTCTCAACGGCAGGGGACGCAGGCGCAGTGGGCACGGACAGAACGGGGGCAGGCGGCGGTGGGGTAGCAGGTGCGGGGGTTGGCGTCGCCGTGGGGACGGCCGGGCGCATACCATGCGCCCCTACGGGTGGCGCGACTGCCGGACGCGGCGCGGCGGCCTCTTCCCCGGCGCAGAGCTTGACGAGCGCCAGCTCCATGAGTAAACGCTTGCCGCTGTCGTATTTCATCGCGCCCAAGGTCTTCTCCAGCGCACGCAGGGTACGGATGCACTCAGGCAACGTGAAACGCGCGGCTTGCGCCTGCATGAGCGCGTACTCGCCCTCGGTGCAGACCACCAGATCGCGGGCGTCAGGCACAGTGCACAGCAACATCAGGCTGCGGAAATGGAACAGCAGTTCAGAGCACAGCCGCTCCATGTCGCACGCGCCCACGTACAGCGCGTGCAGGAGTTGTAGCGCAGCGGCGGTGTCGCGGGCGGCGATGGTGTCGGTCAGCTGGAAGAGGTACGCGCGGTCGGCGACGCCCGCCGCGCGACTGACGACCTCTTCGGTCACGTCCGTGGAGACGGCAATGCAGCCGTCCAGCAGGCTCAGGGCGTCGCGCAGCGCGCCGTCGGCAATGCGGGCGATGAGCAGCGCGGCCTCTGGTTGCAGGGTGATGCTTTCCGCCGTGGCGACTGTCTGCAACCGTGCGGCGATTTCGTCCGGCAGAATGCGGCGAAAATCAAAGCGTTGGCAACGGCTGAGGATGGTCGCGGGAATTTTGTGTACCTCGGTGGTCGCTAGGATGAAGATGACGTGTGCGGGTGGCTCTTCCAAAATTTTCAGCAACGCGTTGAACGCGCCGACGGAGAGCATGTGCACCTCATCGATGATGTACACGCGGTACTTCGCACGCACGGGGGGGAAGTCCGCCTCGTCCTTGAGCTCGCGGATGTTGTCAACGCTGTTGTTGCTGGCCGCGTCCATTTCGGTCACGTCCAGAATCGTGCCCTCCAGAATGCCGCGACAGGTGGGGCATTCGTTGCAGGGATCGCCCGTCTGTGTCGGGTGCTCGCAGTTGACCGCGCGGCTGAGGATTTTGGCGCAGGTGGTCTTGCCCGTGCCCCGGCTGCCCGTGAACAGGTAGGCGTGCCCCAAACGGTTGCCCGTGAGCTGCGCGGACAAGGTGGTGGTGACATGCTCCTGCCCGGCCACTTCGGCAAAGGTCAGCGGGCGATATTGGCGGTACAGTACGCGGTACATAAAAACCATCCTAGATGCTAAAATTCAATGAGCAATGAACAATTGTTTGTGTGGTCGCCTGCTAGGCGAAACGCAATCTGTAGGGGCGACCCTTGTGGTCGCCCTGCGGGGGGAATCCCACGGGCTCTGGGCATCGTGGGCGAAAACGTCTTTGGGGGGTTGGTCGCCCTGCGGGGCGAAACGCCGACCGTAGGGGCGAGCTGCGCTCGCCCGCTGTCTGGAAAAACGCTGTATTTTGGCAAAAGATGTTGGCGAAAATCAGAGGGCGATCATACCCACGGGCGACCACAAGGGTCGCCCCTACGGTTTAGATTCCTAATTCATTGGCAATCTCCGTGGTGTGCATTTCCAGCAGTTTGCTCACGCCCTCTTCCTGCATCGTCACGCCGTAGAGCACGTCGGCTTCCTCCATCGTACCGCGGCGGTGGGTGATGAGGATGAACTGGGTTGCGCCGCACATGCGCCGCACGTATTTGGCGTAGCGCACCACGTTCACGTCGTCCAGCGCGGCCTCGACCTCGTCAAAAATGCAGAACGGCGCGGGGTTGATCTTCAAGATGGCGAACAGCAGCGCGATGGCCGCCAGACCCTTTTCGCCGCCTGAGAGCAGGTCTATGTTCTGCACGTTCTTGCCCGGCGGCTGCACCCGCAAGAGCACGTCACATTCCAGCGGATCGAGCGGGTCATCGAGCACCAATTCCGCGCGTCCGCCGCCGAACAAGTCCGCGAAGGTCTCCACAAACGCGCTTTGCACCTTGGCGAACTGCTCGCGGAATCGCTCGCTCATTTTGCCCGTCAGCTCGCGGATGAGCTCGCCCAGTGCCTGACGGGATTCCTCCACGTCCGCGCACTGCGCCGTCAGGAATTCGTAGCGTGCGCTGACTTCTTGATACTCCTCCACTGCGCTGAGGTTCACGTTGCCGAGGCTCCGAATTTTCTGCTTGACGCTGTCCAGCGAGCGCTGTGCGTCCGCCGTTTCGCCCACGTCCAGCCCCAAACGCGCGGCCTCGCGCTCCGTGAGCTGGTATTCCTCAAAGAGCTTGTTTTGCGTGTCGTTGATGGCGTTTTGCAGACTCCCGCGCCGCTCCTCCAGCCGCGCGACCTCGCCGCCCAAACCCTCGCGCGTGGCGGTGAGCTCCCGCTCTGTGGCGCGTAGTTTCGCCCCCGCCGCTTCGTGGGCACTGCGCTCATCAAGCAGGGCGGCGATTTCGTCCTTGTTCTCGCCGCTGTCCGCACGCAGAGCCAAAACCTGCCCCTTCAGCGCGGCGATGGAGGCGTTCGCGGCGACGATCGCCTCGGTAATCTGCGCCCGTTCGGCATCCAAATCCCCTGCGCGTTTTTGGTGATTCTCCGCCCGCTCTTGCAGGCTCGCGAGCGCATCGCCCTTAGCCGAGAGCTCCTTGTTGCCCTCCGCTTGCCGCAGGCGCAGTGCCTGCTCACGGTGGGCGGCCTCCTCCAGCTTCTCCAGTGACGCGGCTCGCTCGTCCTCCAGCGCGTGGCGTTTTTCGGCCAGTGCCGTGGTGACGAGCGTCTGCGCGGCGATTTTTGCGCTGATTTGCTCGCTCTCGTCCGTCAAGTCTGCCAGACGCGTCTGGGCGGCCGTGCGCTCGGCCTCCATGTTTTCCAGCGCATCGCGTGCTGCCTGCAAACGCTCGGCAATGAGGCGATGGGCACTCTCGCGGCGCAAAATTTCCTCGCTGGCGTTTTGCCAATCCGCCTTTGCGCCGTCCAGCGCGGCGGCGGCGGCGGCGTGTTCCGCCCCCGCCGTGCGCACGCTCTCTTGCGCTTCGGCGTAGGCGGTGGCCGATTTTTTCAGCTGAGCCCCCAATTTGTCGATCTCGGCCTGGCGCGTCAAAAAGCCCGCGCCCTGAATCTTCGAGCCGCCCGTGATTGAGCCCCCGGCGTTGAGCACCTGCCCGTCGAGCGTGACGATGCGGAAACGGTGGCTAAAGCGGCGTGCCATGGGCAGCGCGTCGTCCATGCTCTCGCAGACCACGGTGCGTGCCAGCTGTGCCCGCAAAATCTCGCGGTACTGCGTGTCGGCCTCCACCAGCGCATCGGCGTAGTCCACAAAGCCTAGGCAGTCCTCCACGCCGCGCTCGTTCAGGTCGCGGCCACGGATGGTGCTCAGCGGCAGAAACGTCGCGCGGCCGGCGCGTTTTTCTTTTAAGTGGCGCACGGCGCGTTTGGCATCGTCGTCGGTCTCCACCACCACAAACTGCATGGCCGCGCCCAGCGCGGTCTCAATGGCCGTGGCGTATTTGGCCTGCACATGGATGAGCTGGGAGAGCGTGCCGTGGATGCCCCGTAGCGCGCCCCGCTTGCCCTCGGTGAGTACGGCACGCACCGCGCCGCCGTAGCCCTCCATGTTGCGCTCCAGCTCCTCCAGCAGGCGCAGTCGGGTCTGCATTTTTTGTTGCTCTGCGCTCAGTTCGTCCAGCGCGGCTTTGGCGGCATCGGCACGCTTTTTCTTGGAGATTAGGAGCATTTCGTGCCCCGCAATGGCGTTGCCGGCGGCACTGGCGGTTTCCCGCGCGGCGGCCAAATCCTGCGCCGTGGCGGCCTCCTGCGGGATCAGCTCGTCCACGCGGCTAAGCCGCGCTCCGGCATCGGACGAGAGCAACGCCAGCCGCTCGCGCACCTCGTCTTGCGCAGAGTGCGCCCGCGAGTGCGACAAATCCAGCGCGTGGAGGATTTCTGTGGCGGCGGCGGCTTCCTCCGCCAGCTCTTTGTCCCGCGCGAACAGTGCCTCCCGCGCACGGCGCAAGGCTTCGGTCTGCGCGGTGAGTGCGGCCAGCTCCTTCTCACCCGTTTGTAGCGCGGTATCCAGCGCATCAATCTGCGCCTCCAGCGCATCCGCCTGCGCCGTCAAGTCCGCCAGAGAAGACGCGGCTTCCTCTTTGTCGTTCTGCAGGCGTTGGAGGGCGGCATTGTGGTGGGCGATGGAGTTCTCCGCCACACTGACTTGCCCCTCCAGCTGGGCGGCCTCTTCCTCCCGCCGCGCAGAGCCCGATTGCAGGTGCTCAATGCGTGCGGTGATGCTCTGCCCGGCGGTGAAGGATGCCTCAATCTGCGCCGCCAAATCGGCCAGCTGCTCTTCTGTTTCGGCGTGTTGCAGGTTGGCCAAATGCAACTTGTTCTCTTGCTCCCGCAGGCGGGCGCGGTTTTTGTCGATCGCCAAAAGCCACAGAGCAATCTCTAATTTTTTGCGTGTAGCAGAGAGTTCTAGGAACTTTTTGGCTTTTTCGCTCTGGATTTTCAGCGGCCCAACCCGCTCCTCCAGCTCGCCCACGATGTCCCGCAGGCGCACCAGATTCTCCTCCGTTTGGGCTAAGCGGCGCTCTGCATCCAAGCGGCGCACGCGAAAATGCGCAATGCCCGCCGCCTCCTCGAGCATGTCCCGCCGCTCGTGACTTTTGGAACTGACCAGTTCCGCCACGCGCCCTTGACTGACCATGGAATAGCCGCCCTTGCCCAGCCCCGTGTCCATAAACAGCTCGTGGACATCCTTGAGGCGCACGGTCTGTCCGCCCAGCAAATACTCGCTCTCGCCAGAGCGATAGTACTTGCGCGTCACACACACTTCGTCTTCGTCCCGATGCAGGGAACGGTCGCGGTTGTCGAGCTTGAGGGTCACTTGCGCAAAACCCTGTGCTCGCCGGGCGTCCGTGCCGGAGAACACCACGTCTTCCATCTTTGCGCCGCGCAAGGACTTAGAGGATTGCTCGCCCAGCACCCAGCGCACAGCGTCGGCAATGTTGCTTTTGCCCGAACCGTTGGGCCCCACAACGCCCGTAATGCCCTCCCCAAAGCGCAAACTTGTGCGGTCGGGGAAGGACTTAAAGCCTTGCAATTCCAAGCCAGTGAGCGTCATAAAACCTCTGAAGAGCGGAAAGATTGAGCCACAATAATACAGTGTACTATTATACACTTTTTGGCAGAAGAAAGCAAGCTAGATGGCAATGAACAATTGTTTGCGCACCCTCGCCCCACGAACAATTGTCCATTACAAAAAGAAAGAATTTTCCAAAAACGCTTGACAAACGCGTTTGTTTCGTCTATAATAGATTGGTATTCGTTTGCGATGTGTGAGGAGCGGCAGAATTTGACAGACGAAGAGCTGGCGACACGGGCCGCCCATGGCGACGACAACGCCATGGCACAGCTCATCGCACGCATGGAACCGCTGACCAAAGCCAAGGCTGCGCGTTTTCCGGCGCTACATGGCACGCTGTGTGAAGAAGACCTGATGCAAGAGGGTATGCTCGGTTTTCTCAAGGCTGTGCGCTCGTTCCAGCCAGAAAAAGGCACGTTCCGCGCCTACGCCGCCGTGTGCATCCAAAACAGCATCCTCTCGGCGGTGCGCAGTCAACTGACGCGTGCGTCCGCCCCCAACCGCGATGCCCTCCCGCTGGACGAAAACACCGTGGTGCGCGTCCCTGCCCATTACCCAGAGCCAGACACCGCCGCGCTGGAAGCCACGCTCGCCGCTGGACTGACCGCGCTGGAGAGCGCCGTGCTGGCCGAACGCTTAGCTGGGCATAAGCAGTCCGCCATCGCCGCCCATTTGGGCATCAGCTCCAAAGCCGCCGATAACGCCTTGCAGCGCATTCGCCGCAAACTTAAGGGCTTTCAACTTGAAAGCTAGTATATATCAGATTTTCTATCCGCCCGCGTAGCTTAAAAGCAGAGCGTTGTTACAGCAAAGGTTTCGGTGCAATTCCGTCCGGGGGCAAAATCTATCACAGCGAGGTCAACCATGTTCGAAGACAAGACTCTCACCTGCCGCGACTGCGGCGCAGAATTCATTTTCACCGCCGGTGAACAAGAATTCTACGCAGAAAAGGGTTTCACCAATGAGCCCCGTGCGTGCCCGGCTTGCCGGACAAACCGCAAGCAACAGCGTCGTGGCGACCGCGGCGAGCGCGAAATGTTCGAAGCTGTCTGCGACAGTTGCGGCAACACCGCGCGCGTCCCGTTCCGTCCCTCCGGCGATCGCCCGGTCTACTGCTCTGATTGCTTCAGCAAACAGCGCGAAGGCTAAAAACGATCCGCAGGACTCAAGGTACCGGTGAGGAGCAAATACACTCCCTAGCAGTATTTTGACACGCAAAAAGAGCACCCCAAAAGGGTGCTCTTTTAGTTTTGCAGAAGACAGAGGACAGATTTGCGTTCGATGATCTGCCCTCTGTCTTCTGATATCTGCCCTCTCAAGTAGGGGCAACCCTTGTGGTTGCCCCGATAATGCGTTCTACGCAAAGGGCGACCACAAGGGTCGCCCCTACAGACCTCAATCCTCACGCCTGATTCCTCATTCCTCTAAGCCCCTACAACAATTGTCCATTGTTCATTGTAAATTGTTCATTGCTCACTTGTATTCGCTTAAGGGCACAAACGTGTAGCCTTGTGCCCGCGCCCAGTCGATGATGTCGCCTAGGGCGGCGGTGTTGCTGGAGGAGACGGCGTGGAGCAGAATGACTGCGCCGGGGTGCAGGCGACCGGTGATGGTGTCAAAGGCGGCTTGCTTGCCTTTTTGCGTTTTGGGGTCCCAGTCGCTCCACGCCACGGACCAGAACACACTGGTGAAGTCCAGCGATTCCACGGCATCGAGCGCGACCTCGTTATACGCGCCAGTCGGGAAGCGGAAATAGGGCGCGGTGTAGCCAAAATTCGTACGCAGGTGGTTGTCGAAGCCCTGCAGCTCTTGGAGCATTTTGGCGCGGCTGATGGTGCTGAAGTCCGGGTGGGTCACGGAGTGGTTGCCCACGATGTGCCCCTCGTTGATCATGCGTGCCACCAGCTCTGGATCGGTTTTCAGGTACGGTAGCGTGCAAAAGAACGCCGCCGGGACATCCTTCTCTTTGAGCGTATCCAAAATCTTGCCGGTGTAGCCGTTTTCGTAGCCCTCGTCGAAGGTGAGGTACAGGCGTTTGTCGGTGCATTTGGTGTCGAGCGTCAGGGCGGCGTAGCCCTTGTCGTCAAAGAACTTCTGGAAGTTGATGCTGTCCTGCGCTGGCTGACCGTTTTTGGAGATGCCGTAGCTATGGGAGACGCGCTTGGTGGGCAGAGCGCGGATTTGGGCGGGGTCTTCCACCTTGGGCGCGAGGGTGGGCAGGGGCACAAAGCCCGTGTAGGTGCTCGTTTGCTCGCTCGTGGGAGCGGGCGGCGTGGTGGGCACGGGGACGTCCGTTTTGGGCACGAGCACGGGGGCGGTGATGCCATCCACAAAGCCGCTTGAGGTCGGCGGGATGTCCTCGGGCAGGGTGGGGACATCGTCACTGTGCGCCATCGTCCAGAGCATAACGCCGCCGATGAGCAGCGTGAGCACCAATGCGCAGGGCAGGAGTATCCACAGCAGGTTGTGTTTTTTTTGTTCCATATGCACCTCTTTAAGAGTTGATTTCGACTTAAGAATAGTATATACTCTTTTTGGGCGCAATAATCAAGTCGAAGTATGTAAAATTTTGCTGTATGTGGAAATTTATCACCGGGTGCAACAAAAAGCGCGTTTTGCGACTCTATTTAAGTATGATGTGCGCACATCAACCCGCAAGGAGTGAATATGCCCGGACCGACCATGGTGCAACAGGCGCGTGTTGGCAGTAGCCACGCGTTCGCGGCACTCTATGCCCAGTACCAAAAACAGCTGTATGCCTACGCCTGCATCTGCCTGCGCAACGCGGCCTTAGCCGAGGACGCTGTGCAAGAGGCCGCGCTCATTGCCTACCGCCGCATGGACGACCTGCGGCAGGAAAACAGCTTTGAGCCGTGGCTCTTTAAGATTTTGGCCAACGAGTGCCGCCGCATTGGTCGCGCGGAGCGACTGAGCGTTCCGCTGGGTGAGCGGCCTGTGGCGGACGCTGCGCCCGACAACATCCCTTTGAGTGACGAGCTACGCGATGCCCTCTATAGCCTGCCGTGGCTGGAGCGCGAAATCGTGATGCTCTGCGTGGTCACGGGACTGAGCGGGCGCGAGGCCGCCCATGCCCTGCGCATGAACCACGCCACGCTGCGCTCCAAACGCGCCCGCGCCCTGTGCAAACTGCGCGTGTACTTAGGCGACATGGACGAGAACATATAAAAGCAACACCCCAGAATGGAGAGTCCCCTATGACCAGACAAGAGAATGAAATCATCCACGCCCTGCGCGTTTCTTTTGATGATGCACTGGAAAACACCACCATACCCGCTACCCTTGCGCCCGACGAAATCCTTGCCAACGTGCAGTGGGAACAGGCCGCCCGCCCACAGCGGCGGCGGCTCAACCGCAACCGCCAATTCATTTTGGCCGCCGCCGCCGTGCTGGCGCTGTGCGTCTCCATGGCGACGTATTTATCGACAAACGGGTCGCTCTGGCAATCGAATACGATGGAATCGCCGCCCCCCCTTCTCGACGAAGTGCACGGTGTGCCGCACTGGGATGGCGCAGCGACCAACCACCGCACGCCCGTCACCCAAGCCCCGCCTTTGCCTGCCGCGCAAAACGATGCCATCCTGCAACCGGGCAGTGCCACTGCGCTGAGCGCCCTGTTCCAGTGGTTTCGCGATGGCGGTGAAAGCCAGACCTGGGGCGATCTGCGCAAAGCCTATGGCGGCATTTTCAATGCGGCCGAACCAGAGAAAGCGTATTATAACAAAGTTATTGCTTATTCTATGCGCCCTTCGGGTGATGTAGTTTATGAAGCTGCTTCACCTGAGGGGTGGGTTGCTGGCAATGTCTCGCCTGCGCCGCCAGCAGGAGAAACACAGGTTGCCAACGCGCCGACAATGCCCGCCGCCATGGACAGTGCGCCACAAGAAGAGGCGACAGTCGCAAACGACGCAGACAGCAATTCCGCAGACGTGGGCAACACGAACGTGCAGGTGGACGGCGTGGACGAACAGGATATCCTCAAGAACAGCGGCAAGACGCTCTTTATTGCGCAGGGCAATGTGTTCGCGCGTCCCTCCGCCGATGGCTCTCGCGACACGGACGACATCATCACGGGCAAAGTGCGCCGCGTGCAGTTGCTCCCCGAAGGCAAGATGAAAGAGCTCTCCCCCGTGGTGCTCTTTACGGCACGCTATGGCAAGGAGAATACGAAAGTGGAGTCCGTGCAGGGGATGTTCTTGCACAACGGGTTGCTCGTGGTCATCAGCCAAACGGACGACTCTTATATCAGCAACTATGCCTATGAAAACTGGCGTGCGGTCAGCGGCAAGTGTGAGACCATCGTGCGCGTCTATGGCGATGCCGATGGGCAGACCCCCAAGCTGCTCTACACCACGCGGCAAGACGGGGCGCACCTGTCCAGCCGGCTCTATAATGGACAGCTCACCGTGGCGACGACCCACAGTGTGGACGTCTGGGCGGAAGACTTTGACGCCAAAAAAGACAGCGCACCGCAGGTGGGCGGCAAGGCTGTCGCCGCCGCACAGCTCTATTGCGCGGTCAACAAGCCCGAGCCCACATGGTTGGTCGTCACGGGCACGGATCTGAACGCCGCCGCACCGAGCACCCGCAGTTGCGCCGTGCTGGGCGCAGGAGAGAACCTCTATTCCAGCGGCGACACGCTGTATATCGCGCGTACGGTGTGGAACAACGAGACAAACCAGAGCCAGAGTGAAATCTACAAGTTCTCTCTGGCGGGTGCGCCGAAGTTCGTTGCCAGCGGAAAAGTGCCCGGCAGTCTGCTCAACCAGTTCAGCATGGACGAATACCAAAGCAACCTGCGCGTTGCTACGCAAAGTGACGGCGTGGGCACGACCAGCAGTGCCGTGTATGTGCTGGACAAAAATTTGAAGACCGTTGGCAAAGTCAGAAACATTGCGCCGGGCGAGCGCATCCAATCCGTGCGCTTTGTGGGCGATACGGGCTACGTGGTGACGTTCCTGCAGACCGACCCGCTGTTTGTGCTGGATCTGAGTAACGCGAAGAAACCCAAAGTGGTGGGCGAGCTAAAAATCCCCGGCTTCTCCAGTTATCTGCACCCCGTAGGCGAAGGCTACCTGCTGGGCATTGGCGTACCGGGCAACGATCTGGGCACAGTGGACGGCGTAAAGCTGAGCCTCTTTGATGTGCGCAACCCCAAAAATCCCAAAGAAGTGGACAACGTGAAATTTTTGTCTGTACGAGACCGTAGCGGCAGTTTTCGGGAGGCGTATAGCACGGAATGGTCGGATGCCAAAAGCTTTTTGACGTATCCCAGCAAAGATCTGTACGGTCTGCCCATCTTTGTGCGCCACGACAAAAGCAATGGTGCGTATATCGACACCGTAAGTTTTTATTATACGTTCACCGTAAATAACGGCAAGATTGTCCCCGCCAAAGAGTATGTCGCAGACGCGCAGAAGGACGGCGAATCCAGCGGCGAGGCCTATTGGGCAGGCGGTGCCGTCACCCCGCCCCGCGCTACCTACGTCAACGAAGTGCTCTACACGCGCATCGCGGGCAGCGTCTATAGCTACGACATGGCCAGCGGGCAGAGGCTGGCGAAGCTGGTGCTTGGGTAAGCAATGAACGATTAACTCAAAGAACAATGGACAGTTGTAGCGGGGCGGCAATCTGCCGCCCCGCTGTGTGAAACACAGTGTTTCTGGGGATCAGCGGACGCGCGATGCGCGCCCCTACGGGTGGAGAACGATATAACCTGTGCTTACCTAAAATCCAGTGGCTAGTTCAACACCCGCTTCTGCTTCAGCCATGCCACTGTGTCGCGCAGGGTGTCGGCGATGTCGCGGGGGTGAAAGCCCAGCTCGCGCTCGGCTTTTTTGTGGCTGAAGAGCGCGTTTGTCCCCAGCGTATAGAGGGAATACTGCGTAAACAGCGCCGGTTGCCGGGCGATTTTGGCATAGACCTCCGCGAACGGTGCGCCGATTTTCGCCAGCCACAGCGGCAACATCGCGTGCATTTCTTTCAGTCCCGTCACTTGGCTGAGCTTGTGGAGCAGCTCTTTGACGCTGAAGTAGTGGTTCGCGAGGATATAGCACTCCCCGGCCTTGCCGTGGTCTGCGCAGGCGATGACGCCGTCGGCCACGTCGCGCACGTCCACAAAGTCGTAGCCGCCCTGCACCCCCGCCGGGAGTGCGCCGCGGCAATAATCGAGCACCATGGCGTTGAGATGGTTGCGCCCCTCGTCATACGGACCGATGATGCCCGACGGGTGCACCACGCTGGCGTTCAGCCCATGACGGGCGGCATCGAGCACGGCTTCGGTGGCCTCGGCTTTGGTTTTGGCGTAGTCCCCAACGACGCGGTCGGGACTGAATGCCTCTGTTTCGGCGATCACTTCGCCTTGCGGCTTTTCGGGGATGGCATGGACAGAGCTGACGTACACCAGCTTGCCCACCTCGCCCTCGTTGCACAGGCGCAGAATATTGCGCGTGCCCTGCACGTTGACGTTGTGCACGGCGGGGTTGACTTTCGACGCGATGGACACGATGCCCGCCGCGTGGATGAGGCGCACGTCCGCGCCCCGCGCCCCTTGGAGCAGGGGCTTGAGGGATTCGGGCTCTAGCACATTGCCCTCCACCGCCTGGACACCCAAAGCCGCCGCCGCGTCCTTCTCCTGCGGCAACACCAGCGCACGCACGTGCTGCCCCGCGCTCTGCAAGGCACGCACCACGGCACTGCCCAAATGCCCCACAGCACCCGTGACGACAAACAGGGTTTCCATCAGCCAAGACCCCTTTCTCTCCCGTGCAACGACACCCGCGCAAGCGCGGCACGCGGCGCACACTTGCGCGGTTTCGTTGCCTACTTTCTCTCCTGCTATTATTATAGCACACTTTTGTGAAAAAGAAAGCGTTTTTTGTGAAAAAACGAAAAAAACTTGACATTTGGTTGCCGAGACAGGTATAATGAACACTGTAAGTGCATACTTTGTATCTGATTGCCATCCAAAGGAGTCCCATCATGTCTTTTACACCCAGCACAATTGAAGCCCTGAGCCCCAACGCCGTGACCCTCTTCCGCGACACCTGGGGGCTACTGGCCGCCGGGAGCGCGGAAAAATGCAACACCATGACCATCAGTTGGGGGATGCTGGGCGAGCTGTGGGGCGCGGACTGCGTCACCGTTTACGTGCGCCCGACGCGCTACACAAAGGAGTTCCTTGACGCGAACGAGCAGTTCACGATTTCGTTTTTGCCCGCCGATGCCGCCAACCGCAAGATTCACGGCGTGACGGGTGCGCAGTCCGGGCGGGACGTGGACAAAATCGCGCTGACAGGCTTGACGCCCGTGCCCGCGGGCGAGAGCGTGGCGTTTGCGCAAGCGCAAACGGTGCTGGTCTGCCGCAAGCTGGCCGTGCAAGCGTTTGATCCGGCGGGCTTTGTAGACGACCTGCCGCGCAAGGTCTACGGCGACGAAGACCCGCACGTGTTCTATGTGGGCAAGATTGAGCAAGTGCTGGTGCGCACAAGTGCGTGAGTAGACGGGTGCAGTACGCTAATTCCGTTGCGGCTTCCACCGCAACGGAATTGTTTTTATTTAGTTTGAGGGCAGTTTTTGTTGCGCGAATGTCACAGTCGCGCGTATAGGCGTTGACCCGCTGTGCCTTTCTCCAACAGGCGTGCGTGCTGTGCGCCTTGGTCGAACGATATGTAGTTCATGAAACTTTTGCCCAGAACGAGGCGATTTTCAAATGTGATGCGTTTCCAGACGAACCCTTCAAAAAGATCCTGCAAGGCGAAGATTTCACCGGAATAGAGTTTGGACAACTGCGCAATGGCATAGGCCAACAGGGTTTCTAATGGCTGTTCGGGGCTGAGCAATGCGGTGTAGAGTTGATCGTTGGTGATGGGGGCTTGTTTTGTCATGGGAGGCTCCTTTGGATGAATGAATGAATGACCTGAAGCTTAAGCTTAACCTTGAGCTTAAGCTCCATGTTGTATAATTCTATCACAAACGCCCCATTTTGTCAAGTCCATACCGAAAAAATGGCACAAAAATCTTTTTTGTATAGGGGTTTTTCTGCACTCGCCCGCTGTATTTTCCACACGATTTAGCAACGCAGATAGAGCGTTTGTGATGAACCGCACTCGCAACATTTGAAATCATCTCATTTTTGCGCACAGCGGGCGAGCAAAGCTCGCCCCTACAAATGCTCTTAATCAGTGCGTATAAAATCAGCGCTTGACAGCTCTGCTACTCGTGTGCTATAATGAACGCGAAAAAGAAAGCAGGTGTCCTATGATCTTCGTAGCATTTTTAATGCCCATTATCGTCCCCCTCGTCATTGTGACGTCCTTGATCCCCGACAGCGGATATGTAGCTGGCGTGGAGTGGATCAATCGGCTCTCCGAGATCTTTGGCGTGGATATTTGGGAAACCTATCTTCCGCACTTCATTGAACTGCGAGACCTAGTCGCGTCGGGGCAATACTAAGCTAGACACTAGATATTAGATGCTAGATGTGCGAGCGCAGGTCGTTTTTTGTTGTGCTCGTTCATTGGCTAAATCGGGCGGCAGATTGCCGCCCCTACAGGTCAAAAAATCAATATAGCAGTTACGCATCGTCTTCTGCGCAATTGGTTTGCTCTATTTCCCCACCCCCGCGCATACACTGCTCCATGGAACAAACGCGTACAAACAAAGTCATCTGGAACACGGGTCTGCTGACCGTGGCGGCATTGTTGCTGCGCGGGGCGGGTGTGTGGTTCAATGCGCTCTTGGCCGGTCGCGCGGGCGCGGCGGGCGTGGGGCTGTTCAGCTTGCTCATGAGCGTGTATGGCTTAGCCCTGACCTTCGGCGGCGCGGGTGTGCGCCTAGCCGCCACGCGCCTGACCGCCGAGGAGCGCAACGTGCGGCGACCGGGCGGCGGCATGGGGCATGTCTTTCGCCTCGCGCTACTGCTGAGCATCGCCGCCGCGTTGCTGCTGTATTTTTGCGCCGACCTCGCCGCCGAACAATGGCTGCACGATGCCCGCGCGGCGCGTGCCTTGCGCCTTCTCGCGCCCTCGATTGTTCCTGTGACACTGTCCGCCGCGCTGGGGGGCTACTGCAACGCGGCGGGGGCAGTCGTGCCCTTCGCGGCGGTGCAGCTCATTGAGCAGGGCATCAAAATTGTCGCCACGCTGACCGCGCTGAAGGGCAGTAGCGGCTCGACAGAAGCGGTCTGCGCCGCTATGGCCATCGGCATCACCGTGGGCGAATGGCTCAGCTGTGCGTTGTCCTTTGGGGTCTATGGCGTGTTTGGCCTGATGCAGCGGCACAGTCAAGCAGACACCAAAACAGAAGCCCCCACGCCCCTGCGCACCCTCCTGCGCATTGCCGCGCCGGACGGTCTGGGCGCTTCTGCGCGGGGCATTCTGCTCACCGCCGAGCACCTACTTATCCCGCCGGGCTTGCGCAAAAGCGGCGCGGACGGCGATGTGGCGCTGGCGGCCTACGGCACAATCCACGGGCTGACGCTCCCGCTTTTGCTGTACCCGTCGGCGGTGCTCAGCTCGCTGGCCAACCTCCTCGTCCCGGAGGTGGCGCGTCTGCGCAGTGGGCAAAATCCACGGCGCATTCAGGACATCTCCACCCGCCTCATCCACCTGACGCTGGTGTTCGCGCTGGGCACGGCGGCGGTCATCTTCGCCTTCGCGCCCCAACTGGCCAGCGCAGTCTACGGCAACACGGGCGCGGCGGATTCCCTGCGCCTGCTCGCGCCGCTGATCCCCATCATGTATCTGGACATGACAGTCGACGGCATCCTCAAAGGGCTCGACGAGCAAAAAGCCGTCATGCGCTACAATGTGATGGATTCCGCCCTGTGCGTCCTGCTGGTGCTCATCGCCTTGCCGCCACTGGGCGTGCGCGGGTATTACTTGCTGCTGTACGCGGCGGAACTGCTCAATTTTACGCTCTCGGCCAACCACTTGCTCACCGTGGCCTCTGCGGATCTGCACCTGTGGGAGAGCGTGGGTAAGCCGACGCTCTGCGCCCTGCTCGCGTGGGGCGGGACGCAGCTACTGTTCGGCAAAGCGGCGGGGGCGCTGTCCCCCGTACCCGCCGCCGTCCTGCTCGTCGCATGGATGGCCGCGCTCTATCTCGTTTTGCAGATCGTCACCAGCAAAAAAACGATGCGCGGTCTTGGTTCTTTGCCGTCGCCGAATTTCCCACTACGGAAACAGCTATAGCCGGCAAGTTCTATCCAAAATACAAGCCCATGTACACTAAAAAATCCCTATGCAACAGGGATCTTGCGTGCTTGATGCTTGTTTCAACGCGGACTGGCTTTGACGAAAAAATTGCTTTTGCACGACAACGTTTCAAGCGTCACCCTCCTCCGCGAGGAGAGTGACTGATAAGGTCTTCCTTCGTGATGGTGCATTGCGCGTTTCAACCCTCACCCTCCGCGAGGAGGGTGACGGCGGAACGTGCCAAGCGACTTGCTGACATAGCTGTTTCAACCCTCACCCTCCGCGAGGAGGGTGACACCAGTACTCTTGCGTCCCGCCGAAACAGACCTAAAGCCTCACGCCTGTTCCCTCATGCCTCTATGGTACACCAACAGGGACTCGAACCCTGGACACCCTGATTAAGAGTCAGGTGCTCTACCAGCTGAGCTATTGGTGCATATACACATGACAGGCTGACTGTCACGCATAACAACGAGGCATATTATACCCTAAACTTGTCCGAATGTCAAGAGGGGGGCGCAAAATGTACAATTTCGGAAAACTCTGAAGCCGCAAAGCCTCAGGCCTGTTTCCGCATTGACCACTACGAACAATTGACTCCCTCTAATTACCCCCAGTTCAAAACGATCTAATGCTATGCGAATCGGGTTTCTGAGGCGTTCGGCGCGATTTCATCACGATGCTGGCCCAAAATCGTCATGAATGGC
>JAISJQ010000051.1 GCA_031261445.1 Oscillospiraceae bacterium
CTTTTCGGGCGTGAGCGCCCGCCAAGTGGGGCGAATTTTGGGCATGAGCAAGGCAAATGTGACCAACTGGATTAATACCCCTCGGGGCACAGGCAAAAACGCCGAAAATTATGGAAGCCTATTCCCATAATTTTACAGTTTTTGAGCTGGACGAATTGTATTGGTTTTTGGAGAAAAAAGCCGATACAGCAACGCGCGAGAACGTGTATTTGATGACGATGATCAGCCGAGAACCTAGGCAAATAAAGGCTTTTCGCGTTGCGCAGGACAAGTGCGCGTGGCGGATTCAGGAGATGGTCGACGAGGCACCGGCGGCGAAAAAATACTGCTCCGATGGTTACGTTGGCTACCTCGATGTCGACTACTACGGCGCGGATTATGTGCGCAATATCCACGACAAAAAAGACACCCACAATGTCGAATCGGTCAACGCCGATCTGCGGCACTACATCCCCGGGTTGCGCCGCCGCAGCCGCTGTTTTTACCGTTCGATCGACACTTTGGAGGCTGTCATCGACGTTTTTGTGGACGCTTTCAACGAATTCGGCGCGTACAAACAGAAGTACAGCCGCCCAACCCAACACCGCGCCCCCGACGACGCGACCAAACACCTTCACCACTTCAAAGACTTGCCCCACCATATTATTGATTTTGTTGATATTCTATAATCAGTGCGATTTGTCCACACCTCTGTCGAGGCCCGTTTGCGTTCCACCTCCATTTGTGTTATACTATACCCTAAATCTGATTTTGGGACAGGAGCGCAGATGACCATCAAGGAGCGGCTGGAAAGAGCCGCGCTGGGGACGGCTTTTTCCGTGCTATATGCACTCATTCGCAAGAACCCGACGAAGAACCTCACGCGCTTGGCCTCTATGGCTGAAAAGCTGGCGGGTGGGACGTTCCACAGCAAGTATTTCGAGTCCTTCAAGCGCGGCGCGGCTGACCCCAGCAACGTTTGGCATCGCTGGGCGATGGGGCTTCTGCGCGATGTGGACAAGCACGCCCTGCGGCGCATGGTGCTGGCCATCGGCCTAGGCGCGGGCGTCCACGGCACAAAAGCCGTACGCGAGAACCGCGAGAAATACGGCTGCAACATTCCGTTCACCATTCTGTTTGACCCCACCAGCGCCTGCAACCTGAAGTGCAAGGGCTGCTGGAGCGCGGAATACGGCAAAAAAGACAGCCTCACCACCGACGAAATGCGCTCCATCATCGCGCAGGGCAAGGTGCTGGGGACACACAACTATATGCTCACGGGGGGCGAGCCGCTACTGCGCAAGGCGGATATCCTCACGCTGGCCGCGGAGAACCCGGACTGCTCGTTCCTGGTCTACACCAACGCCACGCTGGTGGACGCCGCGTTTTGCGCTGAGTTGCGCCGCGTGGGCAATATCGCCTTGGCGCTGAGCATTGAGGGCAGCGCCGACAGCAACGATGCCCGCCGTGGCGCGGGTGCGCACGCCAAAACGCTGGCCGCCATGGATCTCCTCCGCGCCGAAAAGTGCCTCTTTGGTATCTCGGTCTGCTACACCAAAGAGAACTTCGAGAGCGTCACGGGCGATGCGTTCTTGCAGGATATGGTGACGCGCGGCGCTAAGTTTGCGCTGTATTTCCACTATATGCCCGTGGGCAAAAACGCCGTGCCGGCGCTCCTCCCCACGCCGGAACAGCGCACGCGAATGTACCACTGGCTGCGCGAGACCCGAAACAGCCAGACGGGCAACCCCATCTTCGTGCTCGACTTCCAGAACGACGGCGAGTACGTGGGCGGTTGCATCGCCGGGGGGCGCAACTACTTCCACATCAACGCCGCTGGAGACATTGAGCCCTGCGTGTTCATTCACTATTCCGACGCCAACATCCGCAAAGACACCCTGCTGGAGGCACTGAGAAAGCCGCTGTTCACGGCGTACTACCACAACCAGCCCTTCAACGATAACCACCTGCGCCCCTGCCCCATGCTGGAAAACCCCGAACACCTGCGGGCACTCATTGCCGCCACGGGCGCGGACTCCACAGACCTTGTCGCGCCCGAAAGCGCCGACACCCTCTGCGCACGCTGTGACCACTACGCCGCCGCCTGGCAGGAAACCGCCGACACCCTCTGGCGCGACAACCCCCACCCCAGCCCCAAGACGCAGTATTGGCGCGACAGCTAAATCTAAGTAATAGGGTTTAGTGAATAGTGAATAAGTGTACCCGACAAGTTTGTTGGGGACAATCTAGCCTCTAGTCTCTAAGAACACACTGATTAAGTGCATTTTGTAGGGGCGAGCTACGCTCGCCCCTACAGATAAATATCGATTTAATCAGTGGTCATCTAGCCTCTAGCAAAGGGCAGATTTGCGTTCACAAATCTGCCCTCTGTTCTCTGTCTTCTGCCCTCTGAATTACTTCTGCTCCACCACGGTGATGCCGGTGCTGGGCAGCTTCGTCTGCTTGATGCAGATGTCCTTGACTTGCAGGACGGCTTGGTCGTTGAGCTTGCCGCCGGGGAGGATGACCTCCACACCATCGGTGTTTAGAATCACCACGCAGGCACAGGCCAGTTTGGCGGTGATCAGGTTCTCCATGTCGGCCTCTTTTTTGATGGCTGCCGTCAAATCCGTGAGGGTTTTGTTCGCGCCCTCAAGGGCTTTGTCGCTCGCTTTGGTGTTGGCGATGATTTTGGTGAGCGTCTCTTTCGCTTGGTCGTGCGCCTGTTGACGGCGCAGCTTGGCCGCCGCAAAGTATTCCGCGCTGGCGCCCGCGGCCACGGCCTCTTCGTCGACCGATGCGCCGACGTACTGCGCGTCGCCCAGATTGACTTGCTTGCCGTCGCTGAGCGTGGTTTTGCTGCCGGCGGTCTCGTCTGCGGGCGGGCGGGTGTAGTACCAGTTGACGAACACCGCGCAGGCCAGCGCGACCACCAGTGTGCCCAAAAGTAGGTTGCGTTTCTTCATTGTCGTTGACTCCTTTATGGCTTTGTTTTTGGCTTGTGTTTTTGTGGCGGCTACTGCATCTTTGTGATGGAGACCCGCGCGGCGCTCACGTCCAGCACGGCGGTCACCGTCTGGCTGATGGCCGTCTGCACCAGCGCCGATCCGCCGCCGTCGCAGACCACGGCCACGCCACGCACGCGCGGTTGCAGCACCGTGAGCAGTAGCCCCGCCTCGCTGCCGTCTTTGGCCTTGAGCGTCAGGTACTCAAAGCGACTTTCTAGGCTGGCGTTGCTCTCGTTGCCGCTGGTTTTTTGGCTCTCGTCACCCGCATAGACCTCCTCTGTGCCGCATTCCAGCGTCAGCATGACCCGCGTGCGCCCCGCGCCGTCAATGGCACTGATGAGGCCAGTGAGCCGCTCTTCCATCTGCGCCACGTAGTCCGAGACATCCGCTTGCCCCACCGTGGGTGCGCTGGCCGGCTGTGTCTGCGCCGTTTTGGCGGGCGATTTTGGAATGGCCGAGAGCGCGATGAACAGCACACCCAGCACGCCCAACCCCACAATCAGCGCGAGCTTTTTCTCGCTTTTGAGTTTGTCCACAATGCCCGACAAGCTCCCGCGCACGTCGCTCCAGTTCCATTTCATTGTCCGTCCACCTGCACTTCAAGTCCTGTTGTCTCGCGGATTTTCTGCTCGATCGCTCTGGTCAACGCGGCGGGGTTTTGCACCGTGTCCCCCCATTGTATGCCCACTTGGACAATGTGTATGCCCCCGTCGGCGGAAATATCCGTCCCAAATTCAATGTGCGCGGGGGGCGGAGTTCCCAAACGCTGCGCCTCCCCGGCCACAATCTGTGCAATGACCGCTTTTTGCGCTTCAACCATCTGCGAGAGCACGGTCTCTTCCAGTTGGGCCGGGACAGTTTGTTCGATCGCGCGGGGTGGCTGCGACCAGGTCACGTCCGTCAGCGAGATCTGCCCGAAGGGCAGGAAAAACGCCGTCAGGAAGAACACCGCCGCCACGGTGCGCACGGCCTTTTTGGTGCTCCCTTTCGGCGCAAGGATGTACACGAGCATCCCCGCCAGCGCGGCGGCCGTCACCGAAAGCAACCAAGAGCGGATGAAGTCCATGGGGGTCTCCTTTTTGGGTACTATTGGCTAATTTATGCTTGTTTAGCTTGTAGAATACAGGCGGGAGGCGCACGGCGTGTTGCTGTAGGGGCGACCGTCCCCGGTCGCCCGTTGGGAGGGGAACACGTAGGGGCAACTCTTGCCTGTGCCCTGCGGATATGGTCGCCCTGATCGGGGTTCGTAGGGGCGATTGGCCTGTACCCTGCGGGTGCAATCGCCCGTTGGGGCGAAACGCAATGTTTGTGTGAATCCACGGGCGACCGGGACGGTCGCCCCTACAATGTGGCGGGGGTCACGGGCGGCAGATTGCCGCCCCTACAATGCCTCACCCCTCCTCTATGGCATCTGGGCTAGACATTCAGAGAAACGCAGAGCGTTTCGCGCAGACCCTCAAACCTCCCTCCTCACCCCTCCCACCTCTAAGGTGTTTGGCGGACGCTGAGCACCACGCCTGCGCTGAGCACCAGCAGAACCACCCCGAAGAGCACCAGCACCGCCAGCAGCGTCACGGCGGAGACGATGGCGTCCAGCAGCGCGGCGATGGCATCGAGCCCCAACATCCCGGCGGCGGCGGCGATGAGCTTGAGGCCGCCTATCCACAGTAGCGACTGAATCAGCACCGGCGCGTTGATGAGCAGCACCGCCACAATCGCAAACACCCCCACGGCGGATTTCAGCAGCGACAGTGACCCGGCGATGGACGCATACGCCTCACTGAGTGCACCGCCCACCACGGGCACGGCCGCCTTGAGTAGCAGCTGCAAGCCCCGCGCCCCCACGGAATCCGCCGCCGTGGCCAGCACCCCCTTGAGCGACAGCAAAGCCGCATAGAGCGAAGCGGCGGCCGTGGTCGCGCCGATGGCCAGCTTCTGGATCATTTTTGTCAGGCTGCGTAGTTCCAGCTCTGGTACGAACGAGCCCACGCTACCAAGTGCCGCGAACATGCCGCAGAAGGGCGCGACAAACTGGCGGCTGAGCTGCGCCAGTGCCTCCGCCGCGCCCAAGGCCAGCGTGCCCGATGTGAGCGCCAGCGTGGGCTGCCCCGATGCGGCAATCAGCCCCGTGTACACGGGCATGAGCAGCAGCATGAAGTCCGTGCCCAAACCGATGGCCGCCGCGCTGGCGGAGAAAATCGCCGACAGCGGCCCGATGAGCGACACGAGCATCAACGCCGCGCCCACCATGCGCAGTGTCTCGTGCAGACTCTCGCCGGGCGGGACGATGCTTTGCGCCGCCGCCAGCAGGAGCAGGATGCCCACCAGCTGCATCATGGTTTTCAGCGGCGCGGCCATTTGCCCGGTGACCATGTCCATCAGCAGGTCGATGATGGCGGTGGGCGAAGTGTTGAGGATGGCGTAGAAGTCGATGCTCTCGATGCCCAGTTCGCCCAGCAGCTCTTGGGTTTCGGTGGGCAGGTCGCCATAGAGCGAATCCGCGCCAGAGGCCTCGGCCTGCTGGGCATACAGGCCGCTCGCGTCCATGTTGTATTGCCCGTCGTTCTCCTCAAACGCCAGCGCAGGGAACGCCAACGAGACCATCAGCACGAGAGAGACCAACGCGATTTTGACAATGCGCAAAACTTCTTCCCTCCTATGCAATCAAGGATTATTTGTG
>JAISJQ010000054.1 GCA_031261445.1 Oscillospiraceae bacterium
CTTTTCGGGCGTGAGCGCCCGCCAAGTGGGGCGAATTTTGGGCATGAGCAAGGCAAATGTGACCAACTGGATTAATACCCCTCGGGGCACAGGCAAAAACGCCGAAAATTATGGAAGCCGATTCCTATAATCTTACAATTTTCGAGCTGGACGAGTTGTATTGGTTTTTGGAGAAAAAAAGCCGATACAGCGGACGCGCGATGCGCGCCCCTACGGGTTTGATGCAGAAATCTAACATCTTGTCTCTAAAATCTAGCATCTAGATAGCACGGCACGGTGCAACCGTCGCACATCGTGCGCAGTGAGTAGCGCTGTGCGATAGTCGTAGTCCAGTGTGAGTGCGCCGGTGTTGCCCCAGTCGTGGATGTGCAGTTGTAGCGTTTCGCTCTGCTGACCGTGGAAATGCCACTGCACCGCCGCGCCGTCCAAATCCGTGCGGATGTTCTGGTAGTTGAGCATAACGTCAAACAGGCCGCCCTGTAGACCATAGCGATGCCGCAGCTGCGCCAGCAGATCCACATAGCCGCAGCGTTGGTGGCGAAACACGCCCACGAGTCCCGCCGACACGCCCTCTGCGCCCGCCGCCGTGTCGATCAGCACCGGCACAGTGTTGACAAACATGCCCACCGTGTTCTTTTCCTGCGCACCCGTGCGGTTGAGTACGGTCGTGCCCAAAAACAGCCGCTGTGCGCCGCGCACGTCCGCGACCGCTTTGCCCAAGGCGTACAAAAACAGCGCGTAGGGTGTGGTCTGCGCACGCTGGGCTTGCGCGTAAATGCGCTCTGTCTGCGCCTGCGTGAGCGTCACCGTCCAGCGTTTGGCGTCCAGCGATGGGTGCAGTTTGCTCGCCAAAAATACGGGGTTCGGGCACTGGGCAAGCTGGTCGGCAAAATACGCGAACGCACGTGTGCGCTTGTCGGAGGCGCGATAGGCCGCGTCCGCCGCGATGAAGTGGGCATACGTGCCAATGGGAGCGCTTTGGTCGTGATAGTTGTGGCGCAATCGGTCGGCCAGCGTATAGAGCCCCCACGCGTCGGCAATGAGATGGTGGCAGTGGAAATTCAGCAGCGTGCGCCCGCGACTTTCGCGCCACGCCGCTTGCCAAAGCGGGCGCGGCGCTTGTCCCGCCAAACGCAACAGGCCGGGGGCATCGCCAAAGGATTGCTGGGTCTCGTCGCCGTTGTCGGTGATGGAAAGGCGCAACGCGTCCGTCTGCGCCAGCGTCGTATTCCAAGCCGCCTGCAGGCGCGAGCGCGAGAGTTCGCGCGGAAAGCGCACAGAAAAATGCAACGCACAAACGCCATCGCCAAAGCGTTGCTGCATCTGGCGGATGTTCTGTTGCGGCAGGGTGAGGGTCGGCATGGCGGCTCCCCCGTTCGTGTGGATTGGTTTCCGTCATATTATAGCACAATGGCGCGGAGATTACAAAAAACGTGGCATAGAGTAATGAGGCGTGAGGAATGTTGGAGCGGCTGACCAAAGAACACTTGTTCATTGTTCTTTGTAAATTGTTCATTGCTCACAGATATCCGCGCCAGCGCGGGCGTTGAAGTCCAGCCCGGCGACGTGCCCGGCCTGCCATTCATAGTAGCCCTGCGCCGCAATCATCGCCGCGTTGTCGCCGCAATAGCGCTTCTCTGGCAAGACGAGTGGCAAGCCGGCACGCTGACAGCTGTCGGTCATCATGCTGCGCAGACGCTCGTTGGCACACACGCCGCCCGCCAGAACAACCGTCTCCCCAGCGTGCGCCGCGCGTAGCGTGTGCTCTGTCAAATAGGCGCACACCGCCTCGCGGAAGGACGCACAAAAATCAGGGATGTTTATGTCAGCGTTCTTTTGCTTCGCGCTGTTGATTTGGTTGAGCGCGGCGGTTTTCAGTCCCGAAAAGCTGAAGTCTAAGCTGGGTTTGCCTGTATCGGCATCGACTAGGCGTGGGCGCGGGAATTTGTATGCGCTGGCGTTGCTGCCCTGCGCCGTGACATCCATATGCACGCCACCGGGGTACGGCAAGCCCAGCGCACGCGCGACCTTGTCCATCACTTCCCCTGCCGCGTCGTCGCGCGTTTGGGCAATGATTTCGTACTGCGTGTAGCCTGTCACGCGGACAATGTGGCTATGCCCGCCCGACGCAATGAGCGCCAAAAACGGCGGCGCTAAGTCTGGGTTTGTAAGAAAATTGGACGCCACATGCCCACGCAGATGGTGCACCGGCACAAGGGGCAAGCCCATGGCCATGCTCAATCCCTTGGCGAAGTTGACGCCCACCAGCAGCGCACCGATGAGCCCCGGCGCACCCGTGACGGCGACGGCATCGATGTCCGCCAGCGTCACGTTTGCGTCCGCGAGTGCCTGCGTAACAACGGGCACAATGCTTTCGCAGTGCATACGCGAGGCGATTTCGGGCACAACGCCGCCGAAGCGTTTGTGCGCCTCAATCTGCGTGGCGACCACGCTAGCGCGCACCGTGCGGCCGTCCACCACCACGGCGGCGGCGGTCTCATCGCAAGAGGATTCGATGCCGAGAATGGTCATGAGAACGTCCTAGTTGGGTAGATTTTCGTGCCTCGCGTGTTCAGCGAAACACGGCGGGCAGGGCTTTGGGGTAGGTGGCTATGTCGGGCAGGAGTGCGGCAAAATAGATGCCTTCCTGCCAGATTCTGGGGGCGTCTTCAGCAAAGTGCACAACCGTGACGGTATTGCCCTTCAGGCGTAATGTTACATGACTGCGACTGAGCTTGCCCTTGCCCGGCTCGTGAAAGTTAACGTTGATGATCCCGTTGGCGCGATAGTAAATATCGCCGACGACCTCGCCGCGCTCCTCCATTTGCGCCAAAATGGCGTCCGCTCCTTTGGCTTTGCGCAACTGTTCCACCGTCAACGGAATGCCGCCATATTCCTTGAAGCTTGCACTCGATGTGTCCCAGTAAAGGTAGTACGGCTTCCAAGTGTGCCCTGCGCCCTCTTTGGTTTTCACATCGTATAAGACATCCCAGGTGGAGTGGATGATGTTGAGGTTTTTGTTATCGACTTTATCAAAGTAGCCACCGCCCTCTGGAAAATTCAGCGAAAACGCTTGACCGTTTTTCACGCCCCACATGGGATAACCCCAGTGGGCATAGCTGCCAGAGCGCATCATCAAAAAGCTGTGCGTGCCAAAGGTCAGAACTTCATTTTGCTGCCAAGAATTATCGTCATCGATTTTTTCCGCACCACGGCGACCCACAAACCAGAGTTCGCCGCTATCCCCATCGGGATGCCCCACAAACGCAAACGCCTCCGTCACGCCGTCGCCATCGTAGTCCAGTTCGTCGAACGCAAGGATATTGCCTCCGTCAATTTTCGCACGCAGCAGGTCAGCCAACTTGCTCTTAATGTTGTCGTATTTGCCCGTGACCCGCACGGTGGTTGGCGCGGGCGTTGTGGGCTCTGACTCGGTGTCGGATATAGTCACTTCCGTCCACTCTGTCGGTTCTGTCGGCACGACCGCCGCCGCGCCGCAGGCCACGCCCAGTGCACACAAAAGTCCTGCCAGTAGGAGGCACAAAAACTTTTTCATGACAAATCTCCTCGCGCAAATTCTGCGATTTCCTGCACCAGCTGTTCCGTCGTCTTGCCGCTGACGGCGAACGTGCTGTCCGCCCACTTTTGATAGAGTGGCAAACGTTCTGCGTAAAGATCCGCGATGCTCTGCCCCGCGCGCGCGACCACGCCGCGGGCGGTTATATCCGCAATACGCCGGGCGGCTTCTTCCGGCGGAATATCCAAAAACACCACCGAGCCGCTGGCCTTCAGGTGTGCCATGCCCGCGTGGCTATATACCGCGCTGCCGCCCGTGGCAATGACTGCGCCCGCCGCATCCACGGCGAGGAGTGCCGCCGCCTCAATGCGCAGAAACGCCTCGATGCCGTCCGCCGCGAGGATGTCCGCCAGCAAACGCCCGGTGCGCTGCTGGATGAGCAAATCCGTGTCGATAAACGCCAGCCCCAGCGTTTTGGCCAGCAGCACGCCCACCGTGCTCTTGCCGCAGGCGGGCATCCCGATGAGGGTGATGGTTTGCTTTTGCATAATCCCTCGCGCTACTGTGTGATGGTGTAATGTGATAAGGTGGGCGGATTGCTCCGCCCACCCCTCAAGCCTCAGACCTCAATCCTCATTCCTCACTAAGTCCGCCCTCAGTGCGGCGGCGCTCTTGCAATTCTTTTAGGATAGTTTGGTGTTGCTCGTTGTCGAGTGCATAACGCCATGTGGGAATGACACCCAGCAGGTTGCCGATTGCCGGGATGACCGACACGCAGAAGAACAACAGAGCCATAAACATGAACACCTGATCGCCTGTCAGGACGGTGTCGCGCAGGGCTTCGCCGCTCGGGTGGCTTACACCCGCCTCGAAGAAGCGCTTCGCGATGGTGAAGATATTGTCGCCTTTGTCCACCAGCGTGCCCATGACTTCACGCGCGGTCATGTCGCCGCCGTCGACATATTGCTGGAAGAGCCTAACGTTTTCGCCCGAGTAGCCGATGAGGGCGCGCAAGCCATAGTAAATCGCCATGGAGAGTCCCGAACCGATTTTGACCATAAACGTCTGACCGCTGAAGAACACAGCGTCCGGACGGCGTTTGTTGTGGTAGTCCTCGTAATCCACGCAGTCGCCGATCATGATGGTCTGCAGCGTGCTGAACAAGCCCAAACAAATGCCCTTGATGGCGAACAGGAGAGCGAACGGAATCATAAGATACCAATCGGTGAGCTTTGAGGGGAAGAGGATGAAGAGGATGAAAATAATCACATTCGGGAGGAATTCAAGCAGATTGGAGAGATTGTAGAGATCTTTTTTTGTGAACTTTTCGGTGAGCTTTGGCGTGAAGGCTGTCACAACGCCCATCCCGCCGAAGAGCCCGCCACCCAAAGCGACAAGATAGAGAATGATCATTTTGGGATCTTTAGACGCGAAATAGAAGGTGACCATGCTCATGGCGACAAGCATAGTGATGTTGCGCGTGCCACCAAGAATACCCGAAAGCAGAATCTGGCGATAGGGTTTGTTGGTGAACATCATCTTGAAATTTTGTGCGATGCTGTTGCGGCTGGGCTCCGGGCTGATACGCTCACGGCAGAAGATGCCCACGAGTTGGAAGGTCACAACGGCAACGACTGTGAGCGCAATGGCCATGTAAAGAAAAGCTTTGCGCTCAAGCTCTATAGAAATATTCACGAAGTCCCCGCTCGTCCAGCCAGCGTTTGCCGCGATGTCGGAGATAGACGAGCCGAGCGTTTTCTTGGCGGTTTCGGCGACAACGTTGTAATCAAAGTCTGCCAAACCGCGTGCTTTGGCTTCTGCGTTGACGAGCATGGCCTTGACCGCGAACGCCATGGGTTGAAAGCCGAGCACCACGGCGGCTGTGCCGATATAGGAGGCCAAACGCCCTGCAGCCTGTAGCTTTTGGCGTGCGGTGGCATCCTCACTCATGAGGGAGGAGATGCCCCAAATGGGGATGTCCCCAGCGGTGTAGGTCATGCCCCAGAAGATGTAGAACACACCCGCGAGCCAGATGACCCAGGTGTTGCCCTTGGCTGGGTCGTAGGACGGCAGGGTAAAGCACAGGACGGTCATAACGCCGATGATGACGGGCATGACCATAAGATACGGGCGCATTTTGCCGTATTTGGTCTTGGTGCGGTCGGCAACCGTGCCCATCATGGGGTCGTTGAAGGCATCCCAAACCTGCGCGGTGACGAGGATGGCGGCGATGGCCCAAGCGGGTACACGCAACACATCGGCGAGGTAATAGGAATTGAACACGCTGATGATGTTGTAGATCATGTTCTGGCCGAGTAGGCCGGCCATGTACATGTTGCGCTCCTTGCCCGTGTAGGTTTGCAGGGCAGAGCTGGGGATGGCGGGTTTGCTCATTGTAGTTCCTTTCGAGTATGTGTTAGACAACCCTATTATTATAGCGGAAAGCCCCGAAAAGTGCAAGCGAAATCCTGTTTTTTTGACAACTTTTTGTTGGTTGTGCCGATTTCAGAAGGCAGAAATCAGAGGACAGAGGGCAGAGATAGGATTTTTGTCCGCAATTCTGCCTTCTGTCTTCTGATGTCTGTCCTCTGCAATTGTTCATTGCTAAATAAAAAGTCCTGCCCAGCGGCTGTCGGCGGCCATGGAGAGTTGCGCATCGGCGGCGATGACGATGTGGTCGAGCAGGTGCACGCGCAGTTCGCGCAGCAGATGCGCCAGACGGCGCGTGGCCTCCACGTCCTCCGGAGAGGGCAACGCCAGACCGCCGGGGTGGTTGTGCGCCAAAATGACGGCGCTCGCCCCCACGCGCAGCACGTGCTCCACCACCGTGCGCATGTCCAGCCCGGCCGAGCCAAACGAGCCGCCCACAAATTCGCGCACGTCTTTCAGTCGCCCAGCACTGTCCAGGCACAGCAGGAGCGGCAGTTCCTCCTTCACGCCCACATAACGACTGGTCAGCGTTTCGCGCAGGATTTGCGCGTCCCGCAGATTCGGCTTCTCCGCCACGCCGCCCAGCGCATAGCCCCGCGAGACCTGCGGCAGGAGCGAGAGGAAGATCGCCGCGTTTTCGCTGATGCCCGGCACGCGCATCAGGCTTTCGATGGGCGCATCGAGCACAGCGCGTAGCGAGCCGAACTGTGCCAGCAGTGTATGGGCGAGGGGGTTGGTGTCTCGGCGCGGCACGGCGTAAAAGAGCAGGAGCTCCAGCACCTGATGCGGCGCAAAATGCCCTAGCCCCTCTTTGCGGAAGCGGTAGCGCAGGCGTGCGCGGTGGTTTTCGTGGATGTTTTCGGGCATGGTGAACCTCACTTTACGAGTTTTCCACGGCGAAAAGCAACAATTGTGGAAAACATGTTGACAACCTATCTCTTTTGCGCTTGACACAGAGTAGGCTGAACGGTTATAATAGTGGCATAAAGGGGCTAAATCGAGAGAATAGTCGCTTAAAGTTTGGAAGGAGGGCACGGACATGACGACATTTTGGGGCGAGAGCCTAGTCACCTTGGACGCACAAGGGCGTTTTGCTGTGCCCAAAGACGCGCGTGCGCTGTTGGGTGACGAGTTCGTGGTGTTTGAGCCCGTCATTGCCGCGCACACCGACTGCCCAGAAAAGCCGCACTTGGTGGTGATGAGTGCCGCGAAGTTCTTCCAGTACTCCAAGCGCCTGAAAAAGCGCGTGGACGGGCAACGCCGCAACGACATCATCCGCACCCTTGCCAAACACACCTTCAGCGCCAAAGCCGATTCCGCCGGGCGGGTGACGCTGCCCCAGAGTATGCGCTCCTACGCGGGCTTGGCTGGCAAGCTCACCGTGCTGGGTACGGGGACGTACCTAGAGCTGTGGGCGGTGGAACAGCTCACGGAAGCCGAAGATCTGGTGGTCAAGGCGCAAGAGGCGGGGCTGCTGGATATGCCGGACGTGCCCTATGACGACGATGAAGACGACGAGGCACAGAGCGATGAAAGCTGAACACACCTCCGTCTTGTTGCAAGAGAGCATTGACCTGCTGGACATCCAGCCGGGCAAGCTTTATGCCGACGCCACGATGGGTTTGGGTGGACACAGTGCCGAGATCCTCGCGCGGGGCGGCAGGCTCATTGGCATCGATCAGGACGGACAAGCCGTCGCCCACTGCCGCGCAAAATTCGCCGACAATCCGAATGTCACTATCATACACGATAATTTCTTCAAAATCAAGAGCCTATTAGAAAAATGTGGGATTTCACAATTGGATGGCATTCTGGCGGATTTGGGCTTCTCCAGTATGCAAATGTCGGACGAGCAGCGGGGCTTTTCGTACCAAGTCGATTCCCCCCTCGATATGCGCATGAGCGCACAGGGCGCGACCGCCGCCGACGCGGTGAACACACTGAGCGAGCAGGCGCTGGCGGACATCCTCTGGCGCTATGCCGACGAAAAGTTTAGCCGACCCATTGCCCGCGCCATCGTTCGCGCCCGCGCGGAAAAGCCCATCACCACCACCTTTCAGCTGGCCGATCTTGTCCGCGCCGCCGTGCCGGCCGCCGCCCGGCGGGACGGGCATCCCGCCCGCGGGACGTTCCAAGCCCTGCGCATCCACGTCAACGGCGAGCTGGACGGCTTGCCCCAAGCCCTGGACGACCTCTTCGATTGCCTCGCGCCCGGCGGACGGCTCGCTGTGATATCTTTCCACAGCGCGGAAGACCGCCTCGTCAAGCAAGCCTTCGCCAAACACCTGCAAGGCTGTGTGTGTCCCCCGGGGTGTCCGCAGTGCCTGTGCGGTCGAACGCCAGACGGACGCCGGCTCGGTCGCCCCAAAACGCCCAGTGCGGAAGAAATCGCCGCCAACCCTCGCGCCCGCAGTGCCAAACTGCGCGGCATCCAACGAATCTCATTGACCTGAATATTGCTAGGAGGAATCCACTATGGCCATCCGTTACAACACCAGCACCGTGCGCAAAACCAGCCCCGCCGTGCGCCCGGGCAGTCGCCCCGCACCCGCCGTGAAAAAAGCGGCACGCACCACCAAAGTGCAGACGCTCACCAATGCGGAGCTGCGCAACGGGCGAAAGCGCCGCATGGTGGCCGTTGTGGTCGCGATTTTGTTGATGCTGGCGCTGGCTGTGCCGCAGATTGCCGCGGACGCGCAGGCGCAGATACGCGGCGCGGCGCAAAAAGAGGCCGAAGCGGCACTGGCCGTGCAGCTGCAGGAGCAGATCCGTCTGGTCAACGAGCTGCAGGACAAAGTGGGGCAGCAGATTGACGGCAACACGGTCTACGACATCGCCGTGGCCGAATTCGGCATGGTGGCCGCCATCGAACCCGCCACACCCATTGAGTGATGAGGAATGAGGATACAGGAATGAGGGATGTAGGGGCGACCGTCCCCGGTCGCCCGTGGATCACAATGGGCGGCAGGTTTCCGCCCGCCGTATCCCGTAGGGGCGGATACCATCCGCCCGCCGCACCGAGGCGTGAGGGATGAGAAACGCCCCTACATATCGCAATCAATGAATCATAGCCAGCGCCTGTTGCCGCATATGTTGTGCACAGTGAAGTGGAGGGAGCGAAAATGGCGTCCAAAAAAACAGGCCGGGCGGGGCAGTGGGCAGCGAGCCTGAAAAAAAAGCGCGGCGACAATGTGCGCCGCAAAAACCTGATGCGTGCGTATTTTGTGCTGGCACTGCTGGCGGTGGGCGCGGTGGTCATTGCGCTGCACCTGAGCACGAGCTCCATCAAAAACGCCGCCGCCCTGCGCCAACATGCGGAAAACAACCAACTGCTCGACACGGTTCTGCGCCCCCAGCGCGGCAACATTTACGATGCCAACATGGAACTGCTTGCCCAGAGCGCCAACGTGAAAGCCGTGGTGTGCTGGCCCAGCAAATTCCTAGCGATTGAGGACGAGGACGAGCGGGCGGCGATTATGACCGCCATCGCCGATGCCCTCGCGCCGCTGGTCGACAAAAAGCCCGAAACCGTGCTGGCACAACTGAAAAAAACGAAAAACAGCAGCTTGAGCATCCGCGTCCAAGCGGAAAAACCCATGAGCGATGCGGTCTCTCTCTACCTTTTTGGGCGCAAGAAAACCAGCACCGAAGAAGGCGTGGCCGCCGCCAGCTATCTCTACACAACCAAAGACGCCACGGGCGCGAAGGTGAAAGATAAGTTCTACGCCGCCAGCGTGGTGGGGCTTGACCCGGACACCAAACGCTATTACCCCAAGGGCACGTTCGCCTCGTCCCTGCTGGGCTTTACGGGGCGGGACGATGTGGGGCTCTATGGGCTAGAGCAGCAGTTCAACAAAGAGCTCACGGGCATACCCGGCCGCAAGCTCACCGCGCAAAACGCGGCGGGGGGCGACATGGCCAGCGACTACGACAACTACACCGACCCCATCGACGGCAACTCCCTCGTCCTTACGCTCGACGCCACCATTCAGCGCTACCTTGAGCGGGAACTGGCGCAAGCGCAAAAGGACACCAAAGCCAACGCCACAAGCGGCATCGTCATGGACGTGCAAAGCGGCGCGGTGCTGGCCATGGCGGGCACGCCCAGCTATGACTTGAACCGCCCGATGGAAGTGAGCGACGAGCAAGTGCGCAAGGCTTTGGAGAAAATCAATACCGCCGAAGCGAAAAAGAAAGACACGGACACCAAGCTCACGGAGGCAGAAAGAAAAGAAAAAGCCCTCACTGACGCGCAAAACAACATGCAAAAAAACCACGCCATCACGGATATCTACTACCCCGGTTCGGTCTTCAAGTGCCTGACCGCCGCCATGGCGTTGGAAGAAAAAGTTTGGGGACTGGGCGATCATTACTACGACACGGGCTCGCTCCAGCTGGGCGGACGCACCTATCATTGCCACAAACGCACCGGGCACGGCGACCAAGATTTTACGCACGCGCTGATGAATTCCTGCAACACGTACTTCATCACCGTGGGGCAGAAAATCGGCGTGCAAAAGTTTTCGGACTATTTTGAAGCGTTTGGCTTGACAGAGCAGACGGGCTTTTCTACCTTTGCCGAGACCAAACCCAAGGCGGGCGTGACCTATCACGCGGGCAAGACCATGAGCGTGGTGGATTTGGCGTCCTCCTCCTTCGGGCAGTCCTTTCAGGTGACGCCGCTACAGATGCTCACCGCCATCAGCGCCATCGCCAACGGCGGCAAGCTCATGACCCCCTACATTGTTGACCGCGAGCTGGACGCGCAGGGGAACACCGTCAAGAAGAACGAGCCCACCATGCGCCGACAGGTCGTCTCTGCCGACACGGCCGCCAAAGTCACCGAAATGATGCGCCAAGTGGTGGTGGACGGCACGGGCAAGAACGGCTATGTCCCCGGCTACCGCGTGGCGGGGAAAACCGGCACGAGCCAAAAAATGGTCACCTCTGAGCACGACGGCAAGTACGTGGCATCCTTTGTCTGCTTTGCCCCCGCCGACAACCCCAAAATCGCCTGCATCATCACCATTGACGAGCCAGGCAACGGGCAAATCAACGGCTCTGTGCTGGCCGCCCCCGTGGCCGAGCGCGTGATGGAGGACTCGCTCATCTATCTCAACGTTGTGCCGCAGTATTCGGACACACAGAAGATTGGCAGTACCTACAGCGAAAAAGAGATGTACTATGACGAAGTGCCCAAAGTGGTGGGCAAGGACATCAAAGAGGCGCAGGAGCTGGTGAAGAAAAACCTGCTGACGGCGCGTGTGATTGGCGAGGGCGACAAGATCGTCTCCCAAGTGCCCGCCGCGGGGGAGCACCTATACAAAGACGGCGTGGTGCTACTCTACACCACCAAAGAAGCGCGGGAAAAGAACACGACCGCCCCCGACTTCATGCATATGACGCCGGACGAAGCGAAAGCCGCGGCCGCGAGCGCGGGGCTACATCTGCTCGTCAAATCCGATCTGCCCTCGTTGGTGGATGGCGTGCGCGTTGTGCCCCGGGCCTATCGGCAGTCGCTCGCCCCCGGCAAGTCCTTCCCCCAAGGCAGCACTGTCACCGTCACGTTCAAAAAGTATAGCTCAGAGACAGAATACACGGGGACGTTTGTTGAATAGACGGTTTTACATGTAGGGGCGCATGGAGGCGTGAGGTATGAGGGCACAGGCAAGGGTTGCCCCTACAAATCTAGATTCCAGAACCAAAAACCGAAAATCAAGAAAGGGAGTCACCATGCGTGCACGGGAATTGTTTTCGTGGTATGACGGCGCGTTGCCGGAACTGCCGGACGTTTTGGGCGTGACGGACGATTTGACGCGCGTCAAGCCCGGCTGGGTGTTCGTGTGCATCAAGGGTGCACGCTTTGACGGGCACGACAACGCCGCCGCCGCGCTGGCGCAGGGCGCGGCGTGCGTGGTGGTGGAGCGCGATTTAGGGGAAGAAGCGCAAGTACAAGTGCCCGACACACGCGCCGCGTTCTCTGTGCTCTGCGCGGCGTGGCACGGCAACCCCGCGCATCAGCTGCACATCGTTGGCATCACGGGCACAAATGGCAAGACCAGCACGGCCTTTTTGGTGCGCGACATCCTAGAGGCCGCCGGGCACAAGGTGGGGCTCATCGGCACGGTACGCGCGGAAATTGCCCACGAGACCGTGGACGGCGGCGGGCTGACCACGCCCGATGCCCTCACGCTGCAGGCACTGCTGCGCCACATGGTGGACGCGGGCTGTGACTACTGCGTGATGGAAGTGAGTAGCCAGGCTTTGGCGCAACGGCGCACGGCGGGGCTGTGGTTTGACGCGGCGATTTACACCAACCTGACGCAGGATCATCTGGATTACCACGGCAACATGCGTGCCTACCGCGCGGCCAAGCGTTGCCTCTTCCCCAGCGCGTCCCTGTGCGTGCTCAACGCCGACGACCCAGAGAGTGCCTACATGGCGCAGAGCACCCAACGGCGCACGGTCTACTATTCCCTCCAGCGCGACGGCGCGGACTACGTCGCCAAAAACCTCAGCCAATCGCTGGACGGCACGGATCTGCTCGCAGTGACAAAGGGTGCACTGGCGCGGGTGCACCTGCGGACACCCGGCCGCTTCAGTGCGCAAAACGCCATGGCCGCGCTTGCGTGCACGGTGGAGCTGGGCGTGCCGCTCGAGACCGCCGCCCACGCGCTCAGCCAGTCGCGCGGCATTCCCGGACGACTGGAGCGCGTGCCCACGGACACGAACTACCGCGTCTACATCGACTATGCCCACACACCCGACGCGCTGGAGAACGTCCTGACCACGTTGCGCGAGTGTGCGCCCCGCCGCCTGCTGCTCCTGTTTGGTTGCGGCGGCGACAGAGACCGCGCCAAGCGGCCGCTCATGGGGGCATTGGCCGCGCGGCTGGCGGACGAGGTGGTGCTCACCAGCGACAACCCGCGTTCGGAAGATCCGCAGGCCATCATCAACGAGATCCTTGCCGGTTGCACGAAGCGGCGGCGACACATCAGCGTTGAGCCCGACCGCCACCGCGCCATCGCCCAAGTGCTCGCCAAGGCCGGCGAAGGGGACATTGTGTTGCTGGCCGGCAAGGGGCATGAGGACTACCAAATCCTCGCTGGGGGCAAGATAAGGCTGGACGAGCGAGAAGTCGTCCGAGCGGCGCTAGCAAGCTAGATTGCGATGAACAATGAACAATTGACAATGTACAATGACTTGGGGGTTCGTATGCATGGATTCATGGCAATTGTAGGGGCGGATATCATCCGCCCGCCGTACCCTGATAGGATCGCATCACAGGTTAATCTAACATCTAGCATCTAGAAAGGTGTTCATCATGGACAATCGAATCACCATCGCCTTGTGCGCTGTTGTTGCCTTTGGGGTGACGGCGGCGTTGGGGAAAGTGCTTGTGCCGTGGTTGCGGCGGCTGAAGGTGGGGCAGACCATCCTAGAGATTGGCCCCAAATGGCACAAGGCCAAGGAGGGCATCCCCACCATGGGCGGGCTGCTTTTTGCGGTGGGCGTGGTGCTGGTGGTGTTGGTGGGCGTTGTGCCCACGGCCGTGCGGCACTGGGACGCGCAGGCGTTTAAGCTCCTCTCTGGCGTTGTGATGGCGCTGGGCTTTGGGCTGGTGGGTTTTTGGGACGACTACATAAAAGTGGTCAAAAAGCGCAACGAGGGGCTGAACATCAAGCAAAAAACCGCCGCGCAGGTGCTCATCATCGGGGCATATCTGGCGGCGCTATGGTTCGCCTACGGCAAAGCCCCCCACATGTGGGTGCCCTTTGCGGGGGACATCGTCCTGCCGTGGTGGTTCTTCTTCCCCTTTGGTGCGGCGGTGCTCTATGCGGCGGTCAACGCGGTGAACTTCACCGACGGCATCGACGGCCTGTGCACCACCGTCACGGCGACGGTCGCCACGGCGTTCACGGCGGTCGCGCTGATGCTGGGTTTCGCGAGCACGGCGGCCACGGGCGCGGCACTGCTGGGCGCGTGTTTGGGCTTTTATTGTTGGAATCGCAAGCCCGCCAAGGTCATCATGGGGGACGTGGGCGCACTGTTTTTGGGCGGCATGGTGGTGGCGCTGGGCTTTGCGATCGACTGCCCGTGGATATTGCTGCTTTTCGGTTTGGTGTATGTGATTGAAGGCGCGAGCGATGTGATTCAGATTGGCTACTTCAAAGCCACCCACGGCAAGCGCATCTTCAAGATGGCGCCCATCCACCATCACTTTGAGCTCTCTGGCTGGGGTGAGCTGAAGATTGTGCGCGTGTTTTGCGCGGTGAACATTGTGGGCATCGTGCTGGGCTTTTTGATTCTGACGCGGGGAGGATTTTTTGCATGAAAGACGTGCCCAAAACCACTCAGCGCAGTCGCCGACCTGCCCAAAAGAGCAACACAATGCCGAAAAAGCGCACTGCCTCCAGCACAGTCCAGCGCAAAAAGAGCCGCGAAAAACAGGAGCGCGTTGGCGAAGTGGACAGACTCCCCGCCATCTTGAAGCGGATTGTGCCGCACCTTTCTGAATACAGACTGTGGACATTTGACTACAAGCGCGGCACTGGTCTCACTGGGCTGGTGCAGGCCATTCGGGCACAAAAAAGTGTGGATGGCTTCTTTCTGTGCATGGTGCTGGTGCTGCTGGCGGCGGGGCTGGTGATGATGTTTTCGGCGGGCTATGTGGACGCGCAGGAGCACCTGGGCAACGCCTATGCCTACATCAAGCCGCAGGCCACCTATGCGCTGCTGGGGCTGGTCATCATGGCCGTTGTGAGCAACGTCAACCCCAAAGTCTTCCGTGGTTTTGCGTATATTGCGGTGGCGGTGTCGTTTGTGTTGCTGGTGGTCGTGCTGGTGTACCACACCAATCTGGGGGCGGGGCGTGAGGACATTGCCCGCTACATCCCCATCTTTGGCGGCACGTTTCAGCCGTCGGAAATCGCCAAGCTGGGGCTGATCCTCTTCTGCGCGGCGAGCATGGAGGCACGGCGGGCGGAGATTTACGGCAACACGGGGCGCGTGAAAAAACGGGTATCTTGGTGGCGCGGACTGCTGGCCATCGCGCCGTATGTGGTGGTCGTGGGCGGCATGAGCGGGCTGGTGTTTTTGGAGCACCACTTGTCCGGCACGATTCTCATTGCCTTTTTGGGCATGGTGATGATGTGGTTGGGCGGCGTGAAATGGTATTGGTTCATGATTCCCATTGGCGCGGTCGCCGCGTTTTATCTGCTCTACAAAGCGGGCTTTTCCCCTGTGGTGAAGATCTTCCAGAGCTATATGCTCGAGCGCGTCAAAGCGTGGCAGGACAAGAGCTATGACCCGCTGGGCGCACGCTGGCAGGTCAACCAGTCGCTCTACGCCATCGGTTCGGGCGGCTTTTGGGGCTCTGGTTTTGGGCAGAGCAAGCAAAAGCATTTGTATGTCTCCGAGCCGCACAACGACTTCATTTTCTCCATCCTCTGCGAAGAGTTTGGCTATATCGGCGCCATCATCACCATGCTGCTCTTCGCGCTTTTGGTCAAGCAAGGCTTCACCATTGCCAGCCGCCAAAATAGCTCCGACAAACGCTTCAACAGCCTGCTGTGCATGGGCATCTGTTTTCAGGTGGGAATGCAGGCCGCGCTGAACATCGCCGTGGTGACCGACACCATCCCCAACACGGGCATCGGTCTGCCGTTCTTCAGTTATGGCGGCACATCGCTGGTCATCCTGCTGGCAGAAATGGGCATGGTGCTCTCGTGCTCCCGCACAACAAGACGGAGGGGCTAGGTAATAGGTAATAGTGAATAGGTGTTGGGATTATTAGGCGTGTGGGTAGGGGTGGCAATCTGCCGCCCGTGTCCATTGTAGGGGGCGATGTCCACATCGCCCCGTTTGTCTGTTATCACAATTCATGCTATTGCGTATTAAGAATCCTTCGTAGGGGCAGAAAAATCTGTCCTCTGTCTTCTGTCATCTGCCCTCTCAACTCGGCCATTTGTCCTCTTAGGTCTGCCACGTTTTCGGTCGGCACAAGACAGGTGACCGCAACGTTTTCCGCGAAGACGGTGTCCTGTACTTGACCGTCCAGTTTCGTGAGCAGGCGCGTGAAGGATTCGTACTGCGCGTAGCCCAGCGTGCAGAGCAGGCGCACGGCCGGGCGCATGGTCACGATGCCCGCCGCCGCAATCCCCAGCCCCGCGCTACTAGCATACGCGCGGGTCAGCCCCGACGCGCCCAGCAGGATGCCGCCAAAGTAGCGCGTGACCACCAGCACCGCGTCGGTGATGGCGCGGGAGCGCAAGGCCTCCAGCACGGGCAGCCCTGCCGTGCCCTGTGGTTCGCCGTCGTCGCTATAGCGCGTGCGGCCATCGCGCAGGGTGTACGCCCAAACGTTGTGGCGGGCGTCCCAATGTTTTGTGCCGATCTCCTGCACAAAAGCGACAGCGGCGGCCTCTGTCTCCACGGGCTGCGCATAACACAAAAAACGTGAACGCTTGATTTCCATCTGTGCGCACACGCTGTTTGCCAAAGTCTGATAAGCACCCAGAGGAGCGGCACGCGCGGGGAATCCCTGCACGGGCGTACTCTCTCCTGTCTGTTTCATGAACTTTACGCTTCGTCTTTTTTGCCAAAGCGGCGATTGAAGCGATCCACACGCCCGCCGGTATCAACCAGCTTTTGCTTGCCCGTAAAGAAGGGGTGGCACTTGGCGCAGATGTCCACACGCAGGTTTTGGCGCGTGGAGGCCGTCTCGTACTCCGCGCCGCAAGCGCAGTGGACGGTGGTTTTTTCGTACTTGGGATGGATGCCGTCTTTCACGTTTTTCACCTCAAAACAGTTTTGGAACTGAGCCGAACCAGTGCCGACTCGCTCGCAAGCGTGTAGTATAACACATCTGATGACAAATTGCAAGCCTGGATGTCGGATTTTGTGGAGCGCGTCACGCAAGCTTGGCGACAAGCGCCTCTTGCAGGATGCGCGACAGGCTAACGCCCGATTGCACGGCTTTTTCGTCCAGCCATTTGGGCAGACTTAACGTGCGGCGCACAGCGTGTTCGTCGCGTACCTCTGCGCGGACAAGATTGGCGAATTCGCCGTCCGCAAGGGTCAGGTCACTGATTTTGGACGCTTTGGGGAGGGTGTCGCCGTCCTCCAACATCACGTCCAACATTTGTTTCAAGGCATCGCTGGCCATATACAGGGCGTTGGCAAGATTTTTGCCCTCGCTAATACAGCCGCGAATGTCTGGAAATGTGATTGTGATGCTGCCGTCTTCGCTGTTGGGATGAAAAACAGCGGGATATACGAATTCCATGTGTGTGCTCCTTTCAATTGCTGGGTGCATCCCACATTGTCAATTGTAAATTGTTAATTGCGCAAGCCAATAGCACCAAAACGGCACAGCTGGGCACAGACGCCGCAGCCTACGCACTGGGTGGCATCGATCTCGGCCTTGCCGTCCACGATGCTGATGGCGGGGCAACCGATGCGCATACACGCGCGGCAACCGGTGCATTTCGCGCGGTCCACCGTCAGCGGCGGGCTGTGTTTTACGCTCTTGAGCAGGGCGCAGGGGCGGCGGCTGATGACCACGGCGGGCTTGTCCGTGGCCAGCGCAGAGCGGATTTGCTTTTCCGTTTCGGCCAGCGCATTGGGGTCAACCACGCGCACGTCCTCGATGCCCACCGCCGCGCTGAGCTTTTCCAAGCTCACAAACGGCGCGGGTTCGCCCTTGATGTTCTTGCCCGTGGTGGGGTTCTCCTGATGCCCGGTCATGCCGGTGATGGAGTTATCGAGAATAATCACAACGCTGTTGGATTCGTTGTAGGCAATGTTGATGAGTCCCGTCACGCCGGAGTGGATGAACGTGCTGTCCCCCAGCACCGCCACGGATTTCTGCGCCAGCGCGGGATTGGCCTTGTTGCGCCCGTGTAGTGCGCTCACGGACGCGCCCATGCAGATGCAGGTGTCGAGCATCCCCAGCGGCGGCAGTGCGCCGAGCGTGTAGCAACCGATGTCGCCGCTGACGGCCACGCCGATGCGTTTGAGGGCGTAGAACAACCCTCTATGCGGACAGCCGGGGCACAGGACGGGCGGGCGACCGGGAATCTCCAGCCCCGTGCTGAGCGTCTCGCGCTCTTCGCCCAAAATCACTTGCGCAATCAGTGCCTGCGAATACTCGCCCAGCAACGTGAACGCCTCTTTGCCGATCACGTCCAGCCCCAATGCGCGGCAGTGCTGCTCGATATAGTCGTCCAGCTCTTCGAGGACGTAAACCACGTCGCACTGCGCGGCGAAATTGCGAATCGCCTGCGTGGGCAGCGGATAGACCTGCCCCAATTTCAGGTAGCTGGCGCTCTCGCCCAGCGCCTCCTTGGCGTATTGATAGACAATTCCGGCGGCAATGATGCCGATTTTCTTGTCGTGATACTCCACTTTGTTCAGCTCCAGCGCAAAGGCCTCCTCTTCCGCAAAGGCAATCTGCGCGGCGATACGCTCTTCCACAAACACGTGGCGTTTCTGCGCCATGGCGGGCATCATCACGTATTTATTGGGGTCTTTCACGTACTCTTGCAGGGGCAACTCTTGGCGTTCGGCGGTTGTGACCAGCGAGCGCGAATGCGCCACGCGCGTGGTCAATCGAAGGAGGACGGGCGTATCGAAGCGCTCCGCCAAATCGAACGCCAGCTTTGTGAACGCAAGGCACTCCGCGCTGTCGGCGGGTTCAAGCATGAGCACCTTGGCGGCGCGGGCATAGTGCCGCGAATCCTGCTCGTTCTGGCTGGAGTGCATCCCCGGGTCGTCGGCCACGATGGTCAGCATCCCGCCGCGCACGCCCGTGTAGCTGGCGGTGAAGAGGGGGTCGGCGGCCACGTTGAGCCCCACGTGCTTCATGGCGCAAAAGCTCCGCGCCCCCGCGATGGATGCCCCCAACGCCGCCTCCATGGCGACCTTCTCGTTGGGCGCCCATTCGGTGGTCATTTCGTCGTAGGTGGCGGCGAATTCCGTCACTTCCGTGCTCGGTGTGCCGGGGTAGCTCGAACCGAACGTCACGCCCGCCTCCCAAAGTCCCCGCGCCACGGCCTCGTTGCCCAAATACAGCTTTTTCATGTGTTGCTCCAACCTTCGCTCTTTTTCACGCTATATTATAATACTTTTCGCGCGTCGGCGCAAGGGGCTGGGGAGGGAGGGGTGAGGATACAGGAGGGAGGCTTGTAGGGGCGAGCTGTGCTCGCCCGCTGTTGCTCAGAAACGCACTTTTAGACTGCGGACGCGCGATGCGCACCCCTACGGGTTGTTCGTATCCACCATATCTTCCTCTAGGAAACTATCGAACTGTTCCTTGAACAAACGATGAAATTCTTCGCCGAAGAAACGATCATCGCTATTCAAGTCCATCATGTCCGTCAGCGGAGTTTCGAATGTTAATCGGACTAAGTTGTGGAAACTCTCTATTTTCTCCCTCAGTAATTCGTGCTCCTCAACTGGCACATTGAGGACGTCTTTACCCGCATCAAACAACCAAGGGAAGTCATTCTTTATTGTTGCCAAAAGCATCTGCGTAGCAACGCGTCTATCTTTTGCCAACTGCATTATTTCACGCAACATTCTAGGATGAATTATTCTACGGGAATTGTCTTGTTGATTATGATCGATGCTATCGCGAATCTTTCTAGGCAACTCTTGATACATGAACTTTATTTCTTCAAAGAGCTTTGCAACCGATGAATCACTCGATGAATCAGCTTCATCTGTTTCACTGTCATATAAAGAGCTTGCCGTCTCAATAAAGTGCGTAACCTGTTCGCGTATGAATTCTTCATCTGGCTCAACATCGGGGATTCTTTTGAGCAACTGTATAACCAGCTTACCAATTGAATTCGCATCGTCTGTGCAATTTTGAAACTGGGCAAATGGACCGGTGCTGACCTTGCCAAGAGGGATGCCCAGCGCGATGCCCAACACTTGTTTATTCATCTTCCCCTTCGCTACACCTGCTTCATAAAGAATCCAGGGTCGTTCAAACGAATTTTTGGTAAGCAGACAAACCACGTCCGTGGCATTATCGAGTTTTGTCATGATGTCAGAATACCACTCGACACCATAATCAATGCCTTGTGTACCTTTTGCGTCCGATGAGCGGAACGACTTTAGCAAGCCCGCACTCACAGATACCAGCAGTTTGCTGAAAGCAGCAGCAAGTTCGGCATCTCTCGTGTTATGGCTTATAAAGACAAGCGGATTTTGTGGTTCTCTTTTGCGTTGCGTATCGTTGGTTGATGTTGTTATCGCTGCAGTCATTGTACCTGCTCCTATCAGATGATCTGGTTGATTTTTCCAACACCAATTATATCACACTATCGCCAAAAATACAAGAACCGACAAATAATTTTTCGCAGAAACCCATCACAAAAAACGCGGCAGCCCCCGCCGCCGCGCAACCCTCCCCCCTCAAAGCAACTGTGCCCTGACAACGCTTTCTAGCTCGCGGGCGATGGTGTCGATTTGCTTTTCGTCGCGGCCTTCCACCATCACGCGCACAAGCGGCTCTGTGCCCGACACGCGCAGGAGCACGCGCCCCTCCTCGCCCAGCAGCTGCTCCGCCTCCGCGACCGCTTCGGCAATCACCGCGTCGTCTCGCAGACGCGCCTTGCCCATCAGCGACACCGGGATATTCACCAGCACCTGCGGGTAGTGCTCCATCACGTCCGCCAGCGCACTGAGCGATTGACCCGTGCGCACCATGATGTCCACGATGGTCACCGCCGTGCGCTGTCCGTCGCCCACGCCGCGCCCGATGATGATATGCCCGCTCTGCTCGCCGCCCAGCGCGTAGCCGCCCGCGTGCATGGCATCCGAGACCCAGCGGTCGCCCACGTCCGTTGTGCGCAGCGCAATCCCGTGTGCGCGGCAAAAGACCCCCAACCCGAAGTTGCTCATCACCGTGGCGACCAGCGTGTCGGCCGTCAGCGCCCCCCGCGCCTGCATATCCAGTGCGCACAGCGCGAGGATTCCATCGCCGTCCACCAACGCGCCGCGCTCATCCACCGCCAGCACGCGGTCAGCGTCGCCGTCAAACGCGAACCCGGCCGCGCAGTGCTCCGCGAGCACCAGCTCTTGCAGGCGTTCCGGGTGCAGACTGCCGCAATCTTTGTTGATGTTCTCGCCGTCTGGCGTGTCGCCCAGCACCAACACCTCCGCGCCCAGAGACGTGAACAGTGCCTCCGCTGTGCGGCTCGCCGCCCCGTTCGCGCAGTCCAGCGCAAGGCGCAAGCCGTGGAAGGACTGCGCCGTCTGCGTGCGCAAATGCGCCCCATACTGCGCCGCTGGGTCGGGCAACGTGCGCACAGAACCAATGTCTGTGTGCGCACAAAAGTTGCCGCGCAGGAGGTGCGATTCGATGCTGTCCTCCACCGCATCGGGCAACTTGCGCCCGTCCGCGCCAAAGATCTTGATGCCATTGTAGTCGGCGGGATTGTGACTGGCGGTGATCATCACGCCCGCCGCCGCGGCATTTTTTTGCACCAGATACGCCACCGCGGGCGTGGGCAAGATGCCCAGATCCGTCACGTCCACCCCCACGGACATCAGCCCCGCCGCGATGGCCTGCGCTAGCATCGCGCCAGATCTGCGGGTGTCTCTGGCCAGCAGCACCGCCCCCGCCTTGTCGGGCAACAAGTCCCCCAACACCGCGCCGAGCTTCATCGCCAGCTCCGCCGTCAGTTCCGTCCCCGCCAGCCCCCGAATCCCGTCCGTCCCAAAAAGCCGTCCCATACCCGCTCCTTTTGCTCAACTAATCTATAGTATATTGCAATGCACAATGAACAATGCACAATGAACAATTGTTGGTGAAACCCGCAGGGGCAGAGAGGAATGAGGCATGAGGATTCAGGCGTGAGGGCGAGCCAATCCGTAGGGGCGGATATCATCCGCCCGTTGTCACCTGTAGGGGACGATGTGGACATCGCCCCCTACATTTTCAGGAGGCAGAGGTCAGAGGACAGATTTGTGGGCAGCAATTCTGCCCTCTGTCTTCTGATTTCTGTCCTCTGCTAAACCACGGGCGGCAGGTTGCCGCCCCTACGAGGCATGAGGAATGAGGATACAGGCGCGAGGCCTGCCACCAATTGTCCATTGTCAATTGTTAATTGTTCATTGCGCAGCCTGCGCTTGCATATTCTCTGGGCAAGCTGCATATTTATCCCCGACATCAAAAAAAGAAAGGTCGGAGATCTATGAAATTTCAGGTTGCCGAACAGACCATAGGCGTCAGTGCGCCACTCTTTGAGGGACGCGCGGAACAGGCGGTGGACGCGGACATCACCTTGCCAGAGTATTGCCCGGACTGCCAGAGGGTTCTCAAATGTACCCTCACGCCGGGCGTGAAGACCGTGCAGGCGGGCGGCGGGCGCGTTACGGCGGACTGCAACGCCACCTTGCGCGTGCTTTATTGCGGCGAGGATGGCCGCGTGCACTGCTACGACCAAAACTACCCCTTCACCCAAGAGGTCAGCGTCCCCGGCGTGCAGGCGGGCGACTGCGCGAGCGTGAAGGCCGAGACCAGCTACGTCAACTGCCGCGCTGTCTCCCCCCGCCGCATGGACATCCACGGCATGGTGCACTGCCTGTTTCGTGTGCGCCGCCGCAAGGAACAGCCCGTCATCAGCGGGGCGCAGGGCTGCGGCGTGCAGATGAAGACCACCCCCTGCCGCGTGGTTTCCGCCGCTGGCGAGGCCGCCAAGAGCTTCCCCGTGGCCGAAGTGGTGGAGTTGGCGGCGGACGCGCCACCCGTGGGGCAGATTCTGCACACGCAGGGCGTGGCGGTGGCGCAGGACCTCAAGGCCATCGCGAACAAGATGCTCCTGAAGGGCGAGCTACAGCTCAAGGTGTTTTATCTGCCCGACGGCGGCGGCAGCGAGCCGGCCGTGCTGGACTATGCCATTCCGCTCAGCCAGATTGTGGAGGTGGAGGGCATTGACGAGGACTGCACCCACGAGACGCAGCTGACCGTGCCCTCGCTGGAGTTGACCCCGCGGGCGGATGCCTCTGGGGAACGCCGCCTGCTGGATGTGAACGCGGCGGTGCTGGCGGATATCCGCGCCATGCGAGAGCTGGAAGTGCCCATCGCGGTGGATGCCTACAGCACAGAGAGCGAGCTGGACACGGAATACCGCAACATGGAGTTTCTTGAGCCGCTCGATTCGTTCGCGGAGAAAGTGCCCGTCACGGGCACAGTGCAAGTGCCCGGCGGCGCGGGGGAGATTTTGGGCATGTGGACGGGCGAGCCGGTAGCCAATGCGGCGGCGCAGGACACGGAACTGGCCATCACGGGCAGCGTGCCGCTGCACTTTCTCTATAAAGACAGCGCGGGGGAGACCGCCTTTGCCGAAAAGCCGCTGGAGTTCCGCTTCCGCCGGGCGCTGGGTTGCGCGGTGCAACGCTTAAAGTGCCGCCCGCAGCTGACGCTCATCAACATTGATTACACGCCGCAGGCGGGGGGCGAAGTGCAGGTGCGAGCCGACATGAACCTAGCCGCGCGGAGCTACGACTTGCGCGAGAGGCGCGTCATCGTGGGCTTGCAGCCCGACGAGAGCCGCCCCAAGGACAGCGACGTGCCCGCCCTGATGCTCTATTACGCCGACCCCGGCGAGAGCGTGTGGGACATTGCGCGGGAATACAACACCACCGCCCAGTCCATCGTGGACGAGAACAGCCTAACAGGCGAAGCCCTGAGCGAAGCGCAAATGCTCCTCATCCCCCGCGTTTGAGGAATGAGGCATTAGGCGTGAGGTGTGAGGGTGCGGGGAGAACGGATTCATTCGTCCTTCACCCGTAGGGGCGCGCATTGCGCGTCCGCTGATCCGCACAAAAACAGCATCCCCCAGCGGGCGCGCGCCCCTACAAATGAACATCTAGTCTCTATCATCTAGCATCTAGTTAAGGAGTCATTCTATGGAACAGACAGGGAAAAAGTCCGCCTACAGCGCAAGCGGTAGCGGCGGCGCAGTGGGCGTCAGTGACGTGGAAGCGGCAGGCGCGGCGGCGTTTGGCGGCGGCAAGGATCTCTCCGCGCAGGCGGCCGGCGGTAAGGACTACAGCGCCCAAGCGGCCACATCCGTGCAGGAGGAGGAGGCCTATACCTACCCCGAACCCGGCGAGGAGGAAGAGCCCGCTCCCTTCTACGACTACGACGAAGAGATCGAAGAAGAAGCCACCGCCCCGGTGGAGCATCTGCAAACGCCCATGACGCTCCCCGCGCCCGCGCCCGTCCAAGAGACGGCGCAGGCCAGCTTCTCGCAGACGATCGAAAACATCGCCCAAGGCGCGGAAACGGTGCTGGACATCGCCAAAAAAGCGGGCGAAGTGATCCACGAGGGCTACAGCATCTACAAGGACATTGCCCAGCGCACGCAGGGCGACGTCTACGTGGGCGTGGTGGGCCCTGTGCGCACGGGCAAATCCACCTTCGTGCGGCGGTTCATGGATACGCTGGTCATCCCCAACATGCGCGAGGAATACCGCGTCAAGCGTGCCAGCGACGAGATGCCCCAGTCCTCCAGCGGGCGCACCATCATGACCACCGAACCCAAGTTCGTGCCGGAACAAGCCGTCAAGATTGACCTGCCCGATTCCAGCAACCTGAAAGTGCGCTTGATTGACTGCGTGGGCTACATCGTCCCCTCTGCGCTGGGCTACATTGAGGGCAACCAGCCGCGCATGGTGCGCACACCTTGGTTCAACGAGGAAATCCCCTTCAACATGGCCGCGGAGATCGGCACGCAAAAAGTCATCAGCGAGCACAGCACCATCGGCATTCTGGTGACAACCGATGGATCGATCAGCGCCATCCCCCGCAGCGAATATGCCGAAGCGGAAGAGCGCGTGGTGTCGGAGCTCAAGGCGCTCAACAAGCCGTTTGTGGTTCTGCTCAACTGCAAGAATCCCCGCACCACCGCGGCGCAAAAGCTCGCCAAAGATCTGGAGACCAAATACGGCGTGCCCGTCATCGCCATCAACTGCATGGAAGTGACGCAAGAAGAGATTCGGGACATCTTAGGGCAGGTGCTCTTTGAGTTCCCTATCAAAGAGATCGCGCTGGATCTGCCCCGTTGGGTGGCGCGACTCGACCGGGGGCATTGGCTGCGCAGCGCGTGCTTCAAGGCGTTCGCGGACAACGCGCGGGGACTCACCCGCGTGCGGCAGGTCAAGGACATGGCGACGCTCACCTGCGGCGTGGACAACATCAGCTGCGCGGCGGTGACGAACACCGATCTGGCACGCGGCAGCGCAAAAATCACCGTGACGATGGCGCCCGATCTGTTCTATCGCGTTCTGGCGGAGACCACGGGTCTACCGATTCAGAATGAGCAAGATTTGATGGATTCCATGCGCGACTTGGCCAAAGTCAAGAGCAAGTATGAGCGCGTGGCCAGTGCGCTGGAAGAAGTGGACGCCACGGGCTACGGCATCGTGCTGCCCAGTCTGGAAGAGCTACGCCTAGAAGAGCCGGAAATCATGCGGCAGGGCGGCCGCTACGGCGTGCGCCTGCGGGCGAGCGCACCGAGCATCCACCTGATGCGGGCGGACATCACCACAGAGGTCGCGCCCATCGTGGGCAGCGAGAGCCAAAGCGAAGAGCTGGTGCACTACCTGCTCAAGGAGTTTGAGGAGAACCCGTCAGAGATCTGGGAATCGAACATCTTTGGCAAGAGCCTCCACGAGCTGGTGAACGAGGGCCTACACAACAAGCTCTATCGCCTCCCCGCCGACGCGCGTGTGCGCATTCAGGAGACGCTAGAGAAAATCATCAACGAGGGCGCAAGCGGCCTGATTTGCGTCATCCTTTAGAGGGCAGAGTTCAAAAGGCAGAGGGCAGATTTTGGTGACAGAATCTGCCCTCTGCTTTCTGTCTTCTGCAATGAAGGGGCGTTGCGGTGGGAGGGATGAGGAGACAGGAGGGAGGCCTGTAGGGGCGGCAATCTGCCGCCCGCTAGGCATTCCCTTGTAGGGGTCGCCGCCCACGGCGACCCGTGGTTCGGAAAAAGCGTAATGAATCCACGGGCGGCAGATTGCCGCCCCTACAAATTGCCTCTCGCCCATCAGGGCGACCATACCCGCAGGGCACAGGCAAGGGTCGCCCCTCCAAACAATTGTCCATTGTTCTTTGTTCATTGTAAATTGAAATCCGTTTGCTTTCCTTGCGCATTTGTGGTATAATCTTAAGTTGAAAATCCAACCATATTCTAAACACATTCGGAGAGCAAACACATGGGCATTTTATCTAAAATATTCGGTGAGTATTCTAAAAAAGAAATCCGCCGCCTGCTGCCGATGCAAAAAGCAACGCTGGCGCTGGAGGACGAATACGCCGCCCTGAGCGATGCGGACTTGCAGGCCAAAACGTCGCAGTTCCAAAAACGTTTGGCCGATGGTGAGAGCTTGGACAGCCTTTTGCCCGAAGCTTTTGCCACCTGCCGCGAGGCCGCGTGGCGTGTGTTGGGCATGAAGCACTTCCCCGTGCAGGTGCTCGGCGGCATCGTGCTCCACCAAGGGCGCATTGCCGAAATGAAGACCGGCGAGGGCAAGACCCTCGTGGCCACCCTGCCCGCCTACCTCAACGCGCTGACGGGCGAGGGCGTGCACATCGTGACCGTCAACGACTATTTGGCGCGGCGCGACAGCGAATGGATGGGCAAAATCCACCGCTTTTTGGGGCTGAGCGTGGGCATTGTGTACCACGAGCTGGACGACGACGAACGCCGCGCGGCCTACGCCTGCGACATCACCTACGGCACGAACAACGAGCTGGGCTTTGACTATCTGCGCGACAACATGGTGCAGTATCAAGAACAAAAAGTCCAGCGCGGTCACACCTTCGCCATCGTGGACGAAGTGGACTCCATCCTCATTGACGAGGCACGCACACCACTGATTATCAGCGGGCGCGGCGACAAATCCACGGAGCTGTATTCCGTGGCCGATCGTTTTGTCAAGAGCCTCAAGTGTCTGCACGTGCGCGAGCTGGACAGCAAGGTGGACGTGGAGGACACCGAAGAGGGCGCACAGGCCGACTACGTGGTGGACGACAAGGCACGCTCGGCCAACCTGACGGCCAAGGGCGTGAAAAAAGCCGAGGCCGCGTTCAACGTAGAAAACCTGATGGACGCAGAAAACATGACGCTCCAGCACCACCTGAACATCGCCATTCGCGCCAACGGCGTGATGCGGCTGGACGTGGACTATGTGGTGCGCGAGGGCGAAGTGCTCATCGTCGACGAGTTCACCGGGCGCATCATGCAGGGACGGCGTTACAGCGAAGGGCTACACCAGGCCATCGAGGCCAAAGAGGGCGTGAAGGTGGAGCACGAGAGCAAGACGCTGGCCACCATCACCTTCCAGAACTACTTCCGTCTTTACAAAAAGCTCTCTGGCATGACGGGCACGGCCATGACCGAAAGCCCGGAATTTCAGGAGATTTATAGCCTAGACGTGGTGGAGATCCCCACCAACATGCCCATGGTGCGCGCCGACGGCGGCGACGAGCTCTACCGCACGGAGGTGGCCAAGTTCAACGCCGTCATCGAGCAAGTACTCGAGAGCCACGCCAAAGGGCAACCCGTGCTGGTGGGCACAATCAGCATTGAAAAATCGGAACAGCTGAGCAAAATGCTCAAGAAGCGCGGCATCAAGCACGAAGTGCTCAACGCCAAATTCCACGAAAAAGAGGCCGAAATCGTGGCGCAGGCGGGCATGGAGGGCGCGGTGACCATCGCCACCAACATGGCCGGGCGCGGCACGGACATCATGCTCGGCGGCAACGCGGAATATCTGGCCAAACAGGAGATGCGCCGCGCGGGGTTCAGCGAGGAGCTCATCAGCGAGGCCACCGCCTTTGGGGACACCGAAGACGAGGACATCCTGCACGCCCGCGAGACCTTCCACACGCTGGAAAAGAAGCACAAGGAGGCCATCAAGGCCGAAGCGGATCGCGTCCGCGAAGCGGGCGGCCTGTTCATCATCGGCACGGAGCGGCACGAGAGCCGCCGCATCGACAACCAGCTGCGCGGGCGCAGCGGACGGCAGGGCGACCCCGGCGAGAGCCGCTTTTACCTCTCGGCGGAAGACGACATGCTGCGCCGCTTTGCGGGCGACCGTTTCCACACAATCCTCACTACCTTCAAACAGCCCGACGACATGCCGCTGAGCACGGGCGTGCTGACCAAACTGGTGGAAAGTGCGCAGAAGAAGCTGGAGAGCCAGAACTTTGCCAGCCGCAAGCACGTGGTGCAATACGACGACGTGATGAACCGCCAGCGCGAGGTCATCTACAAACAGCGCGACACCGTGCTGGCCGGCGAGAGCCTCAAGCCCATCCTGCAAAAAATGATCGCCGATTCCCTGCACGATGCCGTGGCGTTCTACTGCCCGGCGTCCCTCCCGCGCGAGGAGTGGAACTTAGGTGGACTGAAAGAGAAATACAACGGCTGGCTTCTGCGCCGGACGGACGATCTGACCTCGCTGAGTGACGCGGAAATCCTGACGCTCCTGAGCGAACGCGCCACGGAGCGTTATGAAGGCCGCGAAAAGGAGATGGGTGAGGAGCTCTTCCGCGGTTTGGAGCGTATGATTCTGCTGGGCAACGTGGACAGCCAGTGGATGGACTACATCGACGCGATGGAGGAACTCAAGCAGGGCATTGGCCTGCGTGCCTACGGGCAGACTGACCCCGTGGTGGCGTTCCGCAAGGAGAGCTTCGACATGTTTGACGACATGACCGATGCCATCCGCGAAGAGACCGTGCGGCAGATTTTGACCGTGGTGGTGCGCGACCAAAAAGAGACCGAGCGCAAACAGAAAGTGCAGATCACCGAAGCCAAAGCCGCCGGGGGCGACGACACCGTGAAGGCACGCCCCGTGCGCAAATCCAGCAAACCCGGTCCCAACGACCCCTGCCACTGCGGCAGCGGCAAAAAGTACAAAAAGTGCCACATGCTTGAGGATCAAGCGACAAAATAGTGAATAGTGAATAGGTAATAGTGAATAGGTGTTGCGTCTATACCATAATAGTCGATCGCCAGTCAAGTTGGGACGAAAAATTCGTCCCAACACTTATTCACTATTACTTAAGACGGGGGGTTGACTTTTTTTTCGCATAGTGCTATAATAAACATGGTGACACCAACCGTATAAGCGGTTTGCGTCCCAAGGTGAAGGATCACAAAGTAATCGCCCTACTTGGTCGCGGGGCGGTTACTTCGTTTTGTGGTCACGAAGTGACAGGATGTACCCAGTGGCACATATCAGCACGAGTGCGATATAGAGCAACGTTTGGTTTTCCATGGCGTTCACCTCCTTTCGGAGGGGAGACGCAAACCGCCTACCGTATAGGTTGGTGTCGCGTATATTCTACCATTTTCGCAACGCGTTGTCAATATCTTTACGAAAAAAATACGCCGAAGGGATTTAACCGTGGACACACGCCAGAACCGGGGCAAGGCGGGGGAAGACGCCGCCGCACGGCATTTGGAAAAGCGCGGCTTTGTGGTGCTCGCACGCAATTTTCACACGCGACAGGGCGAGGTGGACATCATTGCGCGGGACGCCAAATGGCTTCTGTTCGTGGAGGTCAAGGCACGCGGACCGGGCGCGTGGGGCTTGCCGTGCGAGGCCGTCACCCCGGCCAAACAGCGCAAAATCTGCCTAGCGGCTGCGCGTTGGCTACAGAAAAATCCGCTGGATCTCCAGCCGCGCTTTGATGTCTGCGAGGTGCATTTGGACGCGCAGGGCGTGCCCGTGCGTCTGCGCTGGTTGTCCGCGGCATTTGATTTTTGCGGCGATTAGGCCTAGCAGAGGGCAGAAGACAGAGGGCAGAATTCCGTCTAAAAGGTCTGCCCTCTTTTCAACAGCGGGCGGCAGATTACCGCCCCTACAGACCGCACGCCTCCTTCCTCACCCCTCATCCCTCCTTGCCCCTATTTAATATGCACTGCCGAAAATGTAACAGGACTGTTATTAAAATGTGACAAAAACACATTGCTTTTGGTGGAAAAAAGTGCTATAATCAGCGCATAAATGGAGGTTCAACCCAATTTGAGGAGGATTTTGCAATGAAACAGACAAAACAAACGATGACCAGACGCACACTGGCAGTCTTGCTGGTGCTCACGCTGCTCTTGTCCGTTGTGGCGCTACTCCCCGGCACAGCCGTGGCGGCCAGCACCATCACCGTCACCGTGGGACAGATGCCCACAACCATGGTCACGGGCGCGGAAACCAGCGTCGACATTCCGCACACGTATACCTATAGCGATGACTACTTTGCCGCCCCGTCTACGACCTACAACAACGCGCTGGCGCAGGCGACCTTGGGGCTGGAGTGGTCCGCCTGGGGCGCGAGCGCAACTTTCACCCCTTACAACACCGCCCCCGTGGCCGCCGATCAGGCCGCCAACCTATTGGATTACTACAACCAAACGGGCTTCACGAACATAGAACTCTTTGATTACGACAAATCCCAGCTGGACGAGCGCGACCGCACGGCCTTTTCCATTGCGCAAAAGACCTTGCCGGACGGTACGATCCTGCTGGCCGTGCCCGTGCGCGGCGGCAACTACGGCGCGGAGTGGGTCAGCAACGGCAACCTGGGCACAGGCGTCAACCATCAGGGCTTTGACGCGGCCTCCGACCTCGTGGTGGATGCCGTCAAAGCGCGTGTGGCGACTTTGGGCGGCGCGGACGTGAAGCTGTGGCTCACGGGCTTCAGTCGCGGCGCGGCCACGGCGAACCTTGTGGCCGCTAAGCTAGACGACTGGGGCGGTGTTGCGCACGATCATCTCTTCGCTTACACCTTCGCCACGCCGCTCAACACCACCAACGCGAACGCCAAAACCGCGGCCTATAATAACATTTTCAACATCGTCAACCCCGTGGATCTCGTGCCCATTTTGCCGCTGGGCTCTTGGGGCTTCACGCGCTTTGGTGTGGATAAGTTCCTACAATTTGTCAGCACTGCGGAGGCCGACTATGCCGCGCTGAACGCCCGCTATGCCGCGCAGTTCGCTGGGCTTTATACGGGCACGTTCCCCGCGCACATTGCCACCTGGGAGCAGTTCGTCTCCATCTATGACGTGTCGTATCTGCTGGGAAAACTTGTGCCCACGCAGGGGGACTTTGACGCTAAGTTACAAGGAATCGCCAAAAACATCCTGCGCAAATTCGCCGACGGAACGCTGACGCAGGTGGGGGACTGGGAAGAGTTCTTCACGGCTCTGTTTGGCGCGGAAAACGCCGCCGTCTGGACGAAAACCAAAAACATCTTCCAGGTGGGCGCGGCGCTCATCAGCCCCCTGTGGGATCTGCACTCGCAGGTGGATTTGGCCACCTTTGTGCTCTCTGCGGGTACAGTCCTCGCGGGCTCTGTGCAAAAACCCAGCACCAACGATGTGCTCCAGTGGCTCGATGCGCTCTACGTGGTGGGCGGCACGGATATCTTTGAGTTCAGCGCCTTCATCAACAATTTTGTCACGGCGCACACGCCAGAGAGCTACTACACCCTGCTCGGGCGCGGCGGCGGCGCGGAAGATTCCGTTTTCGGTAGCGGACAAATCAAGAACGTGCGCGTGGACGGCGCGGCGGCGGCAACGCTCAGCGCCCCCAATGGCGACGCCAACATTGCGGATCTGCCCACTGCCACCTCTGGCGCACGCAAGTATTACTACCTCCCCGCCGCCAAGGACTTCGCGTTGGACGTGACGGCGGACGGGAGCGGCTTCATCACCCTGCACATCGACACCATGGACACCCTGAGCGTGAAAACCCGCCAGAGCGCGTTCTATGACATCGCGACCGCCAGTGGCCAGCGCTTCACCGCCGCCATCCCCGCGGATGCGGGCGCGTACACACTCACGTCCGGCGCACAGACCCGCACCGCTACGTATGACTCGCTCACCGTCCCGCCCGGGCACGTGCACAGCTTTGGCGCGTGGGTGGTGTCTCGTCCCAGCCAGGGCGGCGAATACGGCGAAGAGTACCGCACCTGCGCGGATTGCGGCAAACGCGAAGTGCTCCCGTTCCTAGTCTTTGCCGATGATGGCAGCACGCCCACGTCCATCTTGGGCAAAATGCGCGTGTTCTTCGCGCGGATCATCGACTGGCTCAAGTGGTTCTTCACCGGCGGCATCTTCAAATTCGGCGGCTGGATCAAAGCTTTCGCTTAATGAACAATTAACAATTGACTCCCTCTAATTACCCCCAGTTCAAAACGATCTAATGCTATGCGAATCGGGTTTCTGAGGCGTTCGGCGCGATTTCATCACGATGCTGGCCCAAAATCGTCATGAATGGC
>JAISJQ010000005.1 GCA_031261445.1 Oscillospiraceae bacterium
TGGACGATCGAAGAATGAATACTGCATTTTGCGCCCCCTGCGCCTTCTAATTTCCCTCTCATTATACCATATTTCCTCCGCTTTGCGTAGGTTTTTAGAGGGACTCAATTGTTCATTGCGCAACTTCGCTGCGCTTGCGTTCTGTCGAAAAATATGCTATACTTTATAATTGCAACAAAGCGCATCTAAAGGAGTATGAACACATGAGTACCTATCTGCAAGGCCTGATGGACGCTGTCACAGCCAAGAATCCCCATGAGCCCGAATTTTTGCAGGCGGCGGGCGAAGTGCTCGCTAGCCTTGAACCAGTGGCCGCCAAACGACAGGATTTGGTGGACGCGGGCGTGTTTGACCGCATCGTTGAGCCCGAACGCGCGGTGATTTTTCGCGTCAGCTGGGTGGACGACAGTGGCAAAGTGCAGGTCAATCGCGGCTTCCGCGTGCAGTTCAATTCGGCCATCGGGCCTTACAAGGGCGGTCTGCGCCTGCATCCTTCCGTCACGCTCTCTGTGGTGAAATTCCTCGGCTTTGAGCAGATTTTCAAGAACTCCCTCACCGGTCTGCCTATGGGCGGCGGCAAGGGCGGCAGTGACTTTGACCCCAAGGGCAAGAGCGACGGCGAAATCATGCGCTTCTGCCAGAGCTTCATGACCGAGCTGCAACGCCACATCGGTCAGTTCACGGACGTCCCGGCGGGCGACATCGGCGTGGGTGGGCGCGAGATCGGCTATCTTTTTGGGCAATACAAACGCCTGCGCAACGAGTTCACGGGCGTTCTCACCGGCAAGGGGTTGAGTTTTGGCGGCTCTTTGGCGCGCACCGAGGCCACGGGCTACGGCCTGTGTTACTTCATGCGCGAGATGCTCGCGGCCGTGGGCAAGAGTTTCAAAGGGCAACATGTCGTCATCTCTGGCAGCGGCAACGTGGCCATTTATGCCCACCAAAAGGCCACGCAGCTGGGCGGCAAAGTTGTGGCCATGAGCGATTCCGCCGGGTATATCTACGACCCGCGCGGCGTGGATCTGGACGTGATTCAGCAGCTCAAAGAGGTGGAGCGCGTGCGCATCAGCGAGTACGTCAACCGCGTGCGCGGCGCGGAATACCACGAAGGCTCGGCGGGCATCTGGAGCATCCCTTGCCAAATCGCCTTGCCCTGCGCCACGCAAAACGAGCTGGACTTAGAGAGCGCGAAAACGTTGGTCAAGAACGGCTTGATTGCGCTGGCGGAGGGCGCGAATATGCCCACACAGCCCGACGCGGTGGAGTATCTGCAACAGAGCGGCATTCTCTTTGGACCGGGCAAGGCCTCCAACGCGGGTGGCGTGGCGGTCTCCGGGCTGGAGATGTGCCAAAACAGTCTGCGCCGCAGCTGGAGCTTTGAAGAAGTGGACGGCTATCTGGACGAAATCATGCGCGACATCTACGCCTCGTCCGCCGCCGCCGCCGCAGAGTATGGCGCACCGGGCAATCTAGTCGCCGGCGCGAACATCGCCGGCTTCCTGAAAGTCGCCGACGCCATGCTGGCACAAGGCATAGCCTACTAGGAATGAACAATTGACAATTAACAATGAACAATTGTTGTGGCTTGAAATGTGAGGCGTGCCACCAATTGTTCATTGTAATGTAGTGGAGGAAAATCCATGTTGGAGCAAGAAGAGCGACTGCGCCGCTTTTTGGACGAAATCGTCACGGAAGCGGCTGAGCGGCGTGACGGCATCCTGACGGAGCTGCGCACCCTGCGTGCGCAGGAGATGGACGAGGCGCGGCAGGAGGCCGAGACCCTGCGCAAAGAGACGGTGATTGCGGAGGAAAAGCGCTTAATCACCGCGCACAATGCCGAGGTCAACGCCCAGCGGGATGCCCTGCGGCGCGAATTGGTCGCCCAGCGCGAAGAATTGGCACGCGATGTGCTTGCCCGTGCGCACGAGAAATTGGCGGCGTTCGTGCAGGGCGCGGACTATGCGGCGTACCTGCAAGCCCAGCTGGCGCAATTGCGCGAGACCTTCGCGGGCAAGCCGATGGACATTTTTGTGCGCCCGGCGGATGTCGCACCAGCGCAAAGTGCCCTTGGCGCAGATGCGACCGTGCACGCGGACGAGGGCATTGCGCTGGGCGGCGTGCGCTTGGTCAGCGGCGCGGTGACCGCCGACGGCACGCTTGATGCCCGGCTTGACGCCCTGCACAGCAGCGTGCTGGCGAGCATCGCCCTGCCGGAGATTGCGTAAGCATGGCGTAGCAAAACAAAGCCCTGCCCGATACGTTGGGCAGGGCTTTGTTTTGTTTTTGGTGGACGTTAACGGACTTGAACCGCTGACCCTTCGCACGTCAAGCGAATGCTCTACCAGCTGAGCTAAACGTCCAGAGCCCCACTATTATAGCACACAAAAAACATTTTGTCAACTGTGCGAGGGCAAATTTGCTACTGTATCTGCGCCTTTTCTCAAACAGCCACACTATACGAATGCGGGTGGGAATCCTTTGGCTCTGTTTCTTCGCGAAGCTTAATCATGTATAGATTCCCCAGTTCAACGCAAATATGCGAACTAAAGAGAGCTGCTAAATAATCTAAATTAGCTTGTCTTTCTCCCTCTTCATCAATCTGAAACGTTGGACGTCGAGTTGTGATTTCCAGTATTGCATCAAAATAGTCCTCCAAATCTCCTTCAGCTTGAATTTTGAAACTATATACTTCGCCTGGAATATCTCTTCCTGGATGATAGTATCTTCCTTTCTTATTTAAACTGTTTTTGGTTTCCAATTGACTTAATTTAACATCGCCCTCACTCGAAAGCAAAGCCATTAGTGGTGAATGTTCACTCGTAAGTAACTTCTTATCATCCGTTCTATAACACTTTCCATGAATTAGTTCCCAAGTATCATTTTTTAGCCCAGAAAATCTGTACAAAATGCGAGCAGCAATATTATCATCCCGCTTGCGCATTTTTGCGGTGGTTTCTAAAGGTTTTTTCTTGGCGGTGGTCAAAGCATAGGTTTTAATTGCTACACACAACAAATCCAATTCTTCCTTAATGGTCGATAAAGGCTCGGTATATACTTCAGGAGCATCTTTTTCACCGCTTTTGATTAACTTTATCCGCCGCGCTTGATTTTTTTGTTTTGGCGCAGCAATTTCGGGGGTCGAGTCCAAAATATTAAAAAACATCTCTCGCTCTGCAAAAATCTGGTTAATTGCGGCACGATCAGGATCTGTTCCCACAAGGACTTCAAAGAAGAGATAAATAACAAGAAAGGTAAAAAGTGTAATTAGTATTTGGCCATTAACATCATCCCATGTTCCGGGGATTTGATTAATTAGCCACCCAATTACAGTAGACGAAACAAGTTGAATTATATTCTTGACGATAATATGTTGGTTCAAAAATCTTGAAATGGTATTGAAAAATTCTATCACAGGCTTACTAGAAGTATCATTAGTTTTGTTGGCCATTTTGATTCTCCCTTGCAGTCCCACGGTCTTTAGGTGAACGCAAGGAACGAAAACGAACAAATTTGATCCGTGCTGATGAGCCCGAATTGTTTCTCTCCGAGAAACGCACAACTTCAATATTTTGACTTTGCCCTGCAAATGCTTTCTTCAACATAGTAAAAATTCTCCATTTCTTTCGTTTCATCTGATGCTCCTTATTTTAGCATATTTTACCAGATACGTCAACCCCTTCACCAACAGAACACAGAAAATTCACTAATGGAACATAGGGGATCTACAATTTGTACATATTTTGGCAGGCAGACTTGCATAATGAACAGAAATCCATTATAATTATGCACAGAAACACAAACCTATACCCCCACAGGAGGCCACCCATGTCCCGTGACTACATCCTTGCTCTTGACCAGGGCACCACCAGCTCCCGCGCGATTGTCTTCAGCCGCGAGGGCAAAATTGTCGCCAAAAGTCAGCGCGAATTCCCGCAGATCTACCCGCAGCCCGGTTGGGTGGAGCACGACCCCATCGAAATCCTCGACAGCCAGCTGGCCGCTCTGCGCGGCGTGTTCGCCAGCGGCAAGGTGCGCCCCAGCCAAATCGCCGCCATCGGCGTGACCAACCAGCGCGAAACCACCGTCCTGTGGGACAAGCGCACGGGGCAACCGGTCTACAACGCCATCGTCTGGCAGTGCCGCCGCACGGCGAAAATGTGCGAGGAGCTCAAATCGCAAGGGCATGAAGAGCTCATCCGCGCCAAGACGGGGCTGCTCATCGATGCCTACTTTTCGGGCACGAAAATCCGCTGGATACTCGACAACGTCCCCGAAGCGCGGCGGCTGAGCGAGAGCGGCAACCTGCTCTTCGGCACGATTGAGACGTGGCTCATCTGGAACCTCACCGGCGGCGAGCACGTCACCGACTACTCCAACGCCTCGCGCACCATGCTCTTCGACGTGGACAAACTGCGCTGGGACGACGAGCTGTGCCGCCTGCTGGGCGTGCCGCAAAGTATTCTCCCCAAGCCTGTGCCCTCCAGCAAGGTCTACGGCACGTTCAAATCGGGCGTGTTGGGGCTGGCGGATTTGGCGGGTGTGCCCATCAGTGGCGCGATTGGCGACCAACCCGGCGCACTCTTCGGGCAGGCCTGTTTTCAGCCGGGCGAAGCGAAAAATACCTACGGCACGGGTTGCTTTTTGCTGATGCACACGGGCACAGAGCGCGTGCAGTCGCGCAACCAGCTGCTCACGGGCGTGGCGTGGGGACTGGGCGACACGGTGGAATACGCCATCGAGGGCAGCGCGTTCAACGGCGGCGCGACCATCCAGTGGCTGCGCGACGAGCTGCACCTCATCGCCTCCGCGCCCGAGTGCGACACGCTGGCGGAATCCGTACCCGACGCGAACGGGGCGTACTGCGTGCCCGCGTTCACGGGGCTGGGCGCACCCTATTGGGACATGTACGCCCGCGGCGCGATTGTGGGGCTGACCCGCGGTGTGAACCGCGCGCACATTGCCCGCGCCGTGCTCGAGGGCATCGCGTTCCAGGTGAAGGATCTGCTCGAGGCGATGCAGGCGGACAGCGGCATCCCCCTGCGCGAGCTGCGCGTGGACGGCGGCGCGTCGGTGAGCAACATCATGATGCAGATTCAGGCGGATCTGCTCGATTGCCGCGTCAACCGCCCCACCATGGTGGAGACCACGGCGTGGGGCGCGGCGTGCATGGCGGGTCTGGCCGTCGGCGTGTGGCACAACCGCGAGGAGCTGCTCAAACTGCGCCAAGTCGCGCGTGTATTTGACCCCAAAATGGACGAGCCCGTGCGTGCAGTAGCCTATGCTGGCTGGAAAAAAGCCGTCGGCCGCGCGAAAGGTTGGGCAGAACAAGGATGAATGTTATTATAAAAGCATTTCTTGATTCCATTAAAAAAGATGGCATATTAAAGTGGCTTCAAGAAAACCTGAAGGTGTTCGCCGCAATTGGTACGGTAATACTTGCTATACTTACCGCTGGCGGCAAGTTTGCCCTGTACCTATTGGAGTACGGAAAAACAACTTATTGGGGGTTGTCCGCACAGGCGATAACAACCATTACGGATAACGTTTGGATGGAATTCATACTCTCACTTTTGGTTGGTTTGGTACTTTCTCTAGTGTCGTATAGCCCATCGCTGATAAAAAAATACTACAAAAATAAGTACAAAGCAATTCTAATCTTCCTCCCCATTGTCGTGGCAGTCGTCTTGTTTTTGTTAGCTTTCTTATCTACAACTCTTCGAGAGGTTTTCTGGGAGAGCTGGCAGTTGCATCCTGTTGTCCCGATAAGTGTTTACGTTCTCTTGTCTTTGGCAATTGCAGGCATCTTATTATCGCCTGGATACATACGATTAATTTTAGTCAGAATAGTTAAAAAGTGCAAAAAGAAAAAAGAGAAACCAATAAAAGAGCCTAGTTGGGGCGGCATTTTGGTGTACTTTGCGGTTTGTTTTATTGTATTGTTAGGATCTTTTTTTGCTTCAGGTTATGTTCCAGCAAAACTTCAAAAAACCTTCCATCTCATCGACACCTACGCCATCATCTACGAATCCAGCGACAAATACTATCTGGCGCAATACACCATCAACCCAGATGACACACTCGTCATCGACCTGCAACACCAAAAAGTCACCGACAAATCCGGCACAATCGAATACGAAGTGCGCACGTTCGCCCGCGTGGAGAAGAAATAGCGGCGAAACACTTGACAAAAAGGCTCATGCGCTGTATAATAATAACGGTGGATCTGTCAGCAACGACTGTTTCCTCCAAAATAGGACTATTGAAGTAGTCGCCTTCCTTTGGACAGTGGGGCGACTATTTCTTTTGTTTGTTAACGGCTAGGATGGTTCCAGTTGCATAGATCACGACCAGTGCTACGCCCTGTCAAAAAACGGCGACTTGCCGGAAACCGACAGCGGGATGCCCATGATGAGCTTGTATTCGCCCAGCAGACCGAGCGCGGCGGCCGCCTTGCCGATGGTGAACATGATGCGGTTGTCCACGCGATTGTCCGTCACAAGCGACACCGCCGACCCCAGCGCAATGCCCAGATCCACCGAAGTGAACACGCAGGTCGCGCCAGCGGCGGTGCACGCGGCGCAGTCCGCAAAACCGCACACGCCGCACAGGGCGTTCAGTCCGCGCGGCGCGTATTTCACGCCCACCAACACCACTGCCGCGCTCGCGTCCACATTGTCCGCGTCACGGACGAAAAATTTCGCGCCCAGCTCCGTCCCGATGCGTCGCAATTCGTTGGCGACCTGCGTTTTCTCTTCGCCCGTCAGGATGGCTGTGTCCATGTGGTCAATCCCGCAGGCTTTCGGTGCGGTGCGTGCCGCCGCGCATACGGCATACGCCAGCTGCAAAACCGCCTGCTCTTCCGCTTGTTTCGAGTGAATCAGCATTTTTGTGTCCTTTCAGTGTGCGCCCAGCGCGACTTCAATGGCCTCGCGGACGATTTCATAGCCCTTGGCGTTCACGTGCAAGCCGTCGGGCGAGAGCTCGTGCCGCAGGGCATCGTTTTCGTCCACCAGCAGGGGATAGACGTCCAGATAGTCGCAACCAAACTCGTCCGCCGTGGCGCGATAGGCCTCGTTGACCGAACGGATGAGCGCGTTGGTGGGTTGGGGTGGGTCGGTGCGCCCTTTGTGGATGGGGTAGAGCGACTCCACCAGAATGCGGCAATCGGGCAGAGAGTTCCGTAGCGTCTGCACGATCGATCGGTGTGTGGCGATGAGCTCTTCGGGGATGAAATCCTTGCGTAGCAAGTCGTTGATGCCGATGAGGAACACGATGACCGCCGGCTGGAGTACGATTGCGGATTCGTGCAGCCGCCCGGCACAGCCCATCACAGTGTCGGCTGAGATGCCGCGATTGTAGATCTCCCAGCGAGTGCGGGGGTACGTGCCCTCGCCGCGCACCATCCACAGCTCCATCAGGCTGTCGCCCAACAGCACCAGTTGCCCCGGCCGCACATATTGGTTTTCGCGCCGAAAACGCCCACATTTGCGTGCATAATGCAGACCGAACAGATAGTCGTTGAATTTTCCGTGGATATTCATGGCGCGTCCTTTGTGTTTTTTCGCGTTTACATTTCTTCTGGCGCACTGATTTTGAACAGTTCCAGTTGACGGCGGAGCACGCTGCGGGTGCAGTCGCATAGGTACAGGCGCGCCGCACGCAGAGCGTCGTCCTCGCAGTTGACGCGGCAGGCGGCGTAGAATTTGTGGTACAGACCGGCCAGTTCTAGGCAGTAGCGTGTGATTTTCGCCGGGTCGCAGTTTGTCGCCGCGCTCTCTGTCATACCCGTGAGTGCCGCCAGATGGGCGATGAGTTCCGTCTCAGCGGGGGCTTGCAGGCGCGCGAGCTCTTCTCGGCTACACGGGCGCAGGGGGTGTCCCGCCTCGGCCAGTTTTCGCAAGACCGAACAAGCCCGCGCGTGGGCGTATTGGCAGTAATACACGGGGTTGTCGTTGCCCTGCGCCACGGCCAAATCCAAATCAAACTCCATCTGCGTCTCCGGCTCGCGCAGGTTGAACAGGAAGCGCACCGCATCGATGGGGATTTCCTCCAGCAGATCCGTCAGGGTGATGGCGTTGCCCGTGCGCTTGCTCATGCGCACCACCTCGCCCTCGCTCATCAGGCGCACCAGTTGCATCAGGATGACCTTCAGGCGGTGTGTGCCATCCAGCCCCAGCGCGTCGAGTGCTCCTTGCATCCGCGCCACATGTCCGTGATGGTCCGCGCCCCAAATGTCGATCGCGGTGTCAAACCCGCGGGTGAGCAGCTTGTTTCTGTGGTACGCAATGTCCGCCGCAAAGTACGTCGGCACGCCGTTTTCGCGCACCAGCACTTCGTCTTTGCTCTCTTCGTCCGCCGCATTGCTCGCGCGATACCACAGTGCGCCGTCTTTCTCGTAGGTCAAGCCTTTCGCCGTCATTTCGGCAATCAGTTCCGTGACCGCGCCGGACTTGTGTAGCTCGCTCTCAAAGTACCACAGATCGTACACAATGCGGTACTTTTCCACCGTGTCGCGCATGGACTGGATGTTTTTCGGTAGCGCAAAGTCCACCAGCGCCGCGCGGCGTTCTTGTTCGGATAGGGACAAAAGCGCGTCGCCGTGTGCGTCCACATATTGCTGCGCCAGCGCCGTGATGTCCGCCCCCTGATAAGCGTCCTCTGGCAAGTCCGGCGCGTTGTCCGGCTGCACAATCTGCCGATAGCGCACATCCAGCGACAGCGCGAATTTGTTGATCTGGTTGCCCGCGTCGTTGACGTAGAACTCCCGCGATACCTGAGCCCCCGCCCGTGCGAGCAGGGCGGCGAGGCAATCCCCCAGCGCACCGCCGCGTGCGTTGCCCATGTGCATAGGCCCGGTGGGGTTGGCGGAGATGAACTCCACGTTGATTTTCTGCCCGGCCAGCAACTCGCTCTGGCCGTAGTCGTCCCCCAGCGCGGCGATGTCCAACAGGATATCGGCATAGTAGGCCGCACCCAGCGTGAAATTCAAAAAGCCCGCCCCGGCGGCGTCCAGTTTTGTAAAGTAGGTGTCGCCCAAGTCGGCATGATCCACCAGCGCCTGCGCAATCATGCGCGGATTTGTGCGCAGTTCCTTCGCCCACACCATGGCGGCGTTGGCGGAAAAATCCCCGTGGGCGCGGTTGGCGGGCACTTCAATGCGCCAAGCCCCCGTGGGCAGGGCGGCAAACGTGCCGTCCACCACGGCGTTTTGCGCGGCAGAGTGCAGGATGCCCCGCAGTTGCTCCTGTGCGGTCTGGACGAGCCTAGACATGTCTACTCCTCAATGTGATGCGTCTCTTGGGGTTCTAAAGCACCAATAAAAATGCTGTGATAGGTTTTTCCGCTGGCATCCTCGCGGGAATAATCCACAGAAATGATCAAATCGCGCGTGAATCTGTCCCATTCCCAGTCGCAGCTTGTGTCGTAGGTCTCGAACGTCATGGCGATGCTACCGTGGGGCGTGCCATAATTTTTTGTGACCGTTTTGCCCTTTTCAAAGCGCAGTAGCAGAGGATAGTCGCCGCCACGGCGCAGGGTCACGCCGTCGTCATCGCCGATGAGGCAGGTCGGGCAACCGTCCAGCGCGGGGTCGTTGTAGTAGAAGGCAAAGCCGCCGCCGCGCGGTTCGTATTCTCCCGCACATTCGTAGTTTTCGGTCGGCAAATCATCGAAATCCGTGTCGCCTTCCAGAAAATCCAAAAATTCTTCTGCATTTTCTGTCATCGCAACATCGATGCTGATCTGCACAGGGAATCGGTTCGATTGCATTTTTGTTTCCTTATATACGGCAAAGATCAGGGGCTGACGCGGAACTTGTTGCGGAACGCAAAGCTCACGTCGCTCACGCGCTCGAGCTCGAAGATGTTCACCAGCACACGCGCTAGACCAATGCCGCAACCGCCGTGCGGCGGACAGCCGAACTTGAAGAAGTCCAGATAACCCTGCAGTCCTTCCAGTGGCACGCCCTTTTCAATGGCCTGCTCGCGCAGCTTGTCGTAGCGGTGCTCGCGCTGTGCGCCCGTGGTGATTTCCTGCCCTTTCCAGAGCAGGTCGAACGATTTCGTGGTTTTGCTGCCCTCGTAGCGCTGGTGATAGAACGCACGCACGGCGGCGGGGTAATCGGTCACGAACACGAACTCGTGTCCGTATTTTTCTTTGATCAGCTTGCACAGCAGACGCTCGCCCTCTGGGTCAAGGTCGGCCTTGTGCCCGATGACGTGCCCCACTTCCTTGAGCATGTCCCGCGCCTCGTTCAGCGTCACGCGCGGGAAAGGCACGCTGGGCACAACGACTTCCACGCCGTACTGCGCCTGAATTTCCTCGCCGTACGCTTCCTTGACCTTGCCCAGCGCATACGCGAGCAGCTCTTCCTCCCAGCGCATCACGTCCTCGTGGCTGTCCACCCAGCTGATCTCCATGTCTAGGCTCGTGAACTCGCTGGCGTGGCGGCGGGTGCTGGAGGGGTCGGCACGGAACGCGGGGCCGATCTCGAACACGCGGTCAAACCCCGCGGCCATGGCCATTTGCTTATAGAACTGCGGCGACTGCGCCAGATAGGCCGAGCCGTCAAAATAATCGATCTTGAACAGCTCCGCGCCGCCCTCGCTCGCTTCGGGGACAATCTTCGGGCTGTGCAGCTCCAGAAAACCGTTCTGCGTCCAGAAGTCGCGCAGTGCCTGCTCAAACACGGTCTGCGCCTTGTAAATCAGCTGTGTTTTGCCGTGGCGTAGCCACAGATAGTGCCAGTCCAGCCGCGCTTCAGGGCCCGAATTCTCGTCCACAGGTTGTGGCGCGGCGGCCAGAGATTCCACCGTCACTTCTTTGGGGCTGATCTCCATCTGCCCAAGCTTGACGTTCTCGTTCTGCACCGCATCGCCCACAATGGTGAGCGCAGAGCCCGTGGTGATGCCCTCCAGCGCGGCGGCCACGTCGGGCACGCCGGGCTTGTAGATGGCCACCTGCACTTGCCCGCTGATGTCCTCCAGAACGAGAAAGAGCATCTTTTTCTGGTCGCGAATGGTGCGCACCAGTCCCTGCACCTTCACCTGCGCACCAAAATGGGCAGGAATATCTTTGATCAACACGCGTGTAGACATTGTCGGTCTCCTCTGTTTTTTCTTAACCCGACTATTATAGCAAAAAACCGCGTGAAAGTCAATTTTTCTAGATGTCTAGATGCTAGACGCCAGAGACTAGATTCTGGCTCTATATGTTTTGTGTTCTTTGAGAAAATAGGTATTGACGCAAAATCCACGCTCGTCTCATAAACTTTTTCCTTACGGGTATCGTGTAGAGGGGCGCGCGCCCCTGCGCGTCCGCTGTTTATAAAACGGCTACTTTTTTAAGAAACGGAACGATTTAGCCGGATATCTCATCAATAGTTTGTGGGAATCAGCGGGCGCACGGGGGCGT
>JAISJQ010000011.1 GCA_031261445.1 Oscillospiraceae bacterium
ATTATTGATAGCTCTGAGTATTCCTCCCAAAGCAAGGGGGATTATACTGGTGCGTTGGTGACACGTGTTGCATCGTTAACCACTGGCACTATCGGTGGGTTGTTTTGTGACAAGCACACAGTGCCGGATCGTGTGTTGTTCGATGAAAATACCATCGTTGATATTAGCAAGGTTGGCTCCACAGAGGTTCTTTCACTGATTATGGGTATTTTGGTTCTTAAACTTGGTGAGTACCGCTCCGCAAACGCGAAGGGGGCAAATGCATCCTTGAAACACGTTACTGTTTTGGAAGAGGCGCACAATATCTTACCGCGAGTGAACACCGACCAAGGACAGGAAAGTGGCAATGTGCAGGGAAAATCTGTAGAGATGCTTTGTAATGCCATCGCCGAAATGCGTACATACGGCGAAGGGTTTATTATCGCCGACCAGACCCCTTCCGCGCTTGCTAAAGCTGCCATATCGAACACCAGCACCAAAATCATCATGCGATTGGCTGATTTCGACGACTGCGTGGCGGTTGGAAAGTCTATTGGCCTTAAAGACCCGCAAATTGAAGAAATCGGCAAGTTGGGGCGCGGCATAGCCGTGGTTTACCAAGGTAACTGGCTGGAAGCCGTGTTGACACACATCAGCAAGGCGGACGAAATGCTTTTGGAAATTGATGAGTTTTGCGCTGATCGTACGGCAAAAAAGAAGGAAATGCTCAGTGAGTTAATCTTTGAATTGGTTCAGGCAAAATCCTGTGACTTCTTTGAGACAAAGCCGCTCATTCGTATTCTTGACGGTGCTGAAAGACGCAACCCAAGCGGGGTTAGTAAAACGAGATGCATATCCCGGTTGGAACATATCCGTTATTCAAAGATGATTAATGACTTCATCGCTTGCTCAGATAAAAATAGCCGCTTCCCTGAGCTTATTGTTGAGCTAATTGAATGCGGGGATATCATGCATACAATTACACCTCGCTTCCCTGATAAACTTGCTGAAAAACTGACAGTAGCCAACCGCAAAGCCACAAAGCAGTGGTATTTCAAAATAAGGGATGTCATTGGTCGCTACATCACCTATGATGACAAAAAATACATTGTGGCACAGTTGATGTTCTATATCTTCCACCACACACGGTTAACTGTTGATGGTGAGCATTACAATCCCAACAAGCAGGAGCTTGGCTTGCATATCGCAAGCAAATTCATACTTGGGCAGTTGTTCAGGTAGAGCATTTGAGGAGGAGAGATCATGAACCCAATCTTAGAATTTGAGAAAGTCAAAAAGTCTTATGGCACCAAGCAGGTGCTGTGCGATATTGATTTTTCGGTTGAACAAGGCGAGATATGTGGTCTTGTCGGCGCAAACGGCGTCGGCAAGACCACGATGATGCGCCTTGCGGTTAGCCTTATTGCTCCAAACCACGGAGCTATACGGCTGAACCTTCATAAAAAAGGCAACGTCGGGGTGCTGATTGACTACCCTGTATTAGACCTCGGATTGACTGTCCGCCAGAACCTTGAAGCGCACCGCCGACTCTGCGGGTGTGAATCGACTGTTGTCAAAGAAGTCATTGACCTCCTCAGTTTGAAAGACTACGCCGATAAACGGGTAAAACACCTTTCGCTTGGCATGAAACAGAAGACAGCCTTGGCACAAGCGTTCATGGGTTCTCCGGAGCTCGTCATTTTGGACGAGCCTGTGAATGGCTTAGACCCACAAGGTGTCCGGGACATCCGGGAAATTATCGTAAAGTTGAACCGCGAAGCGGGAACTACCTTCTTAATTTCCAGCCACATCATTGACGAACTTGTCAAGGTGGTCTCACGGTGCGCTGTGCTGAAGGATGGTCAAATATCCTTTGTTGAGGCAGACACAGTAAAAATTGAGGAAGCATTCTTTGAAAGGACGGGGCGATAGAAATGAAAGAATTACTGAACTCCAATCGGTATCGGTATCTGCACGGGAAGCAATTCTTTCCCGCTGTTATCTCGGCTGTCGTGACTGCTTTTGCAAGCCTTACCATCACGAAGCTAATAACAAAGTACGCCCTCATGCTGCCTACCGACAGTTTTGAGCCATTGTACTCGAACGGCTATTATAATTTTGGCGTTCTGAAAGTGCAGCACGTTCAGGACTTGGCAAACCTATCCGTTGAGCAATTGATGTCATCGGCTTTCATCGGCGGGTTTCTGGCGATGATTTTGGCGATTTTCATCCCTATGTTCATCTGCGGATCGTTCAAGGGCGGGTACATCCAAAATGCCTATGTACGAGGAAATTCCAAGCTGAAGATTTTACTGTCTTATGTTGTTTCTTCATTGGAAATATTCTTCACGGTTTATGTTGCTTACATAGTCTCGCTCCTGTTGTTTTCATCGGTTATGAATGGCACAACAATTGGCGGAACGGAATTGCTTAATTGCCTTGCAGTTTTCGGCAGAGAGTTATTTGCCCATTTTGTCTTCTTGGCGGTTTGCATCGCGGCATCTTTTATGGTGAACAAGACATCCGCTTGTGTGATTTCGTTGATTTTCAGCGTTATCGCCTTCCCTGGCTTGCTCACAACGGCAGACTTGATTTTTCAGAGCGATTTCAAATTATCCTCGTTATGGATAGTGAACATTATCGGGTTGTGGTCTGTCACACCACTGACAAATTTTGCAACCAGTTTCATTGTGGCATTGATCACCCTGTTCATCTCCATTGGGACTGCATTAATTATGTTTGTATACAGCGACATTAAGCAGTGAGGAGGGAGAAGATGACTGAGAAGACGATTACTATTACTGGCGATGATGCCATTTTCGTTTCGGACGATAGAGACGAGTGTATTCGCAAAACCGTGGCGATATTAACCAGAAAAAATGCTGATCCCCTTCGCAGACCAGATGTGAAAATTAAGCCTGCTATCATCAAGGTGTCGATTTTTCTGGGTTCGGTTTTGATCCTATTTGTTTTGCTTAATATATTTACCACGACAAAGCTTGCCATCCTTGTGTCACTTTTAGCTGCGGCTCTTTGCCTCATCGTTTTTTTGAAGAGGATTTTAGTGTTCGTCATTCACGTTTATCAGCGATATGCGGCTGAAAGCACAAGGCGAAGGTGCTGTTTCACCCCAAGCTGTTCCGAATATATGCTTCTCGCTATAGACAAGTATGGAGCATATAGAGGATTTTTCAAAGGTGTTTCTCGGCTCTTCCGTTGCCACTATCCGAACGGTGGAGTTGACGAACCATAAATATTCTTAAGAAAGGGAGGTACATGTCATGGTTTACAAAACCGTAGTTTTGAACCAGAACTGGTCGGGGAAACCGAACGAAATCCAACAAACCATCGATTCCGCTATCAATCAAGCGGCACAGGGCGGTTGGGCTTACGACGGTTCCATCGAGTTGTCGGTAACCACTGGTTGCATCAGCAAGACAACAACCGTCAACAATGTTCTGATTTTCAAAAGGGAGGGGTAACCCTCGGGGCGAACAAAGCCCTGAGTACCTATTTTACATATGTATTTCAGGGCTTTGCTTCGACCTAATTTTGAAAGCTGATGTGGATGCTGTAGCATCCTTTAAAGATAAATTCTACAGCTACTATTTACAGGAGGCAATCCATGAGCGAGTTTTCGGAGGCAATGCGCCCAAACCAAACTTTTGAAGAAAGCAAAGAGTCTGTGGAGTCCCTAAAAAAGCAATTGGGCGACAGCAAAGCTGAATCTGCCGAGAGGACGATTGAGCCTGGCGCAACGATGTCGCATGAGGAGTTTTTGGAGGAAATGGATAAGTTTGAGAATAGTTTGAATTCTCCAGACAATTTGACCGAGATGTCAGAAGGCCTCGACATGAAATATCTTTCGCAAGATGAGTTAGAAGATTTAGTGAAAGATATAAACCCATATGGAGAGGATGCTTTAAATTGTGGATCGTGTGCTATAGCTACAGAGAAAGTGCTTAGTGGCGAATCCGCCACAGCGGACGATGTGGAAATCAGTCGTGATGGAATGGCGGAAGAAACAGGATTAACTTTTGAAGACGATGTGTCTGCTGAATATATTGAAGGTGATTTGAAAATGTGTGGTGATGGTTCTCATGGCATTGTTGCAGTTTCTTTTAGTGAAGATGGCACTGATGGGCACGCTTTTAATGCCTATTACAATGGAGATAAAGTATTCGCTATAGACAGCCAATCTGGTACAGTATCCGAGTGGCCGCCTAAGTTTGATAAAGAAGTAAAATCTTGGAGTTTCGCAAGAAACGAGTGAGAACAGTAAACTTGCAAAGAAAAAAACAAGCCAAAGCGAGGAGGTCAACATGGAATCATTTGAAAATATCGACAAGCTCGAAGCCAAGCCAGTCGATAAAGTTGAAGGCGGCTCCGATAAGGTGGATGTTGCCTCACTTGAGCAAAAGAACCACCCCAGCGATGTCAGCGAGGTTGATGATCGGGAGTATGTGGATTCAAGTGCCATCAACCCCAGCCGTAACACGGAAGACCCACATTTCTATGATGGCGGGAAGTCAAGTCAAGAAGACTATGCCGCACTTGCGGAGAATATACCCGAAGTCCGTGACAGGCTGGCGGCTGGCGAATCCATCGATACGCTATGTGCTGACGAGAAGGTTGGCGACTGTGCGAATGCCTATTTCAAGGAAGATAAAATGCTTACGGTACGTGATGAAGGCGATGGCAGTTACCAGCTTATCGATGACGGCAATCATCGGCTGAAAGCGGCGCAGGATTTGGGCTATGAAGTGCCAGTTAAGTTCGGAGAAACTTGATAAATAAGTCAGGAGGTGGTATAATGGACGAGGTAAAAACGCCCGAAACTACGGTCGATGCCTCTGAACAAAAAAGCATCGAACCGCAGGAAAAAGCCGGAGAAAAAGATGTCGCCAAGCTACAAGAAACAAAAAACACACCAGAAAACACGTCGGAAATTGATGAAGCTGAAGCCAAACGCATACCCTCAAGGAACGAACATCTGGAAGGCGAAACTCACCCAGAGACTGGTGTACCGTTCGAGGCAAAGGTGGTTGAAAATTCAGAAAGTGAAATGGTTGAGGTGGTTGCACCAGAATTTGATAGTGACTACGATGCCCAGCTTCCTGAAAATTTGTATCAAGAGACCGACAAGAAGCAATTTGATGAGTGCAACTCACAGCTTAAGGAAGCGGTCACAGAAGACCCTGAACTTGCCGCTAAGTTCGATGAAACCCAGCTTGAACAAATTGAGAACGGCGAAACGCCAGACGGGTACGTTTGGCATCACGATGTGAAACCAGGAAAAATGCAACTGGTTGATGAAGAAACACACATAAAAACTGGGCATACTGGTGGTAAGTCTATCTGGGGCGGCGGCTCCGAAAACCGATAATTTTTGAGGAGGATTCCAATGAGCAATCTTAACTGGCAATATGTAAAACCATTACAAGACCCTAATGCGGTCACTCAGTTAGCGACAGCCGCAGGAGTGAAGTTATCTGCGGATGTTATTGCTGCCTTACAGGAGCATAACGGTGGGCGCCCTGACAAGAAAACTTTTGATACCACTCACACAAAAGAGAGAGTTCTAAAGTCATTTCTTTCTTTCAACAAAGACGATAAAGGCTCCGCTTTTGTTATCGTTGATACACTGAAGAAAGAACATCCCGGTTTATTTCCCTTTGCATCTGATCCGGGTGGAGATTATGTCTGCATCACAACCGAAGGCAAGGTTGTGCTTTGGCTACATGAAACAAATACAGTTGAAGCAGCTGCAAACAGCTTCTCAGAATTCCTCTCGGCTTTATACGAATAGACGGGAGTGAACATAGGAACGGAGGTGATGAGGTTTGCCAACAGAACCGCTTAATTTTTGTCGCATGAGTCAGCAGGAGCAGTTGGCATACAGCACCATTCTCCGTTCGCTGTCTGCATTTGCTGACACTATAGACATTTCTTCAGTTGACAAGCGAGTAGATGTCAACAAGATTTTCAAAGCACTAATAGATGATAATCCGCAGTTCTTTTACTTTGATAAAAGCAAGATAACCACACTGGCTTCATCTTCAAAGCGTCATTTGAAGCTTTCCAGTTGCATCAAGAAACCGGAAGCAATGAAGATGCTGAACGAGCTTAACACTATAACGAATCCATTGATAGAGACTGCGATGAAACGAAGCCGTGATTCATATGAACGATTGCTTTATGTTTATGAGCATTTGCAGAAGCATATAGCTTATGATGAGGCAGAGCTGAAAGCGGCGGCTAAGGGCAAATCTCTACATCAGAACGCGCATAATATGTATGGTGCATTGGTTGAGAGGAAAGCTGTCTGCGATGGATTCGCAGCAGCCTTTCAATATATGGCACAAAATATGGGCTATCGCTGTGTAACCGTTAGCGGCACATCTGACCATAGCGCATACGGTAATATCGCTCATTCGTGGAACATCATCGAACTCGGCGGAAAGTATTATCACCTTGACCTCACATGGGATGCGAACCATTACGCCGAGAATCACGCATATTCATATGACTGGTTTTTACTTGATGACGAAAACGCACTCGCTGACCATAATTGGGATGTAAGTTCGACACCAATTGCAACGGACGCTTCCTTAATGTGGCATGAGTTAAGCGGTCTTGTCGCAAACAATGAAAGTGAAATCGTTGAAATCTTTACAAAGGCCGTGAGGAAGCCTGTATCACCGATTTACATACGTTGCACAAAAAACATATGGAGCGCAAGACCAATTGGCGAGTATCTTGCGCAGCTACTCATAGACACAGCTTTGAGGTGCCGCTCCAAGGTTGAGATAGAATATAGCTGGAATGAAAAGACGAACTGTTTCTTTGGACGATTCGCAAAGTTAGGATGACGAGCCTCTTGAATAGAAGAAGAAAATTTGGGATAATTCTTTAGAAAGTTGCGAGGTGACGCTGTGTCTGTCAGTTATAACAAGCTCTGGAAACTGCTGATTGATAAAGGATTGAATAAAACCCAGTTGAGCAAGGAAACAGGCATCAGTTCAAGTACGATATCTAAACTGGGTAAAAACGAGCAAATCTCAATGGACTCTATGCTGAAAATTTGCAAGGTGCTTGACTGCAACATCGGTGATATCGTGGATGTTGTTGCGAGTGATGGAGGTTCTTCTGACATGGCTGATGAAGATGTAGATAATCCGCAAACATAAAAATGCACCAAAGTTTAACGCCTTTCTGAAGAATTTAACGGCGTTTTAGGCTTTGGTGCATTTTATCAAAAGATGGTTGACGATGCAGTTGAAAAGCCCCTGTAGCCGATGGTTACAGGGGCTTTTGTTTTCGTGGCGTTCCATTTGGTTGCAAGCCCGCTGCCAATACGCTTCCGATTGTAGAATATTACGGACATTATAAACGGGGAGAACCGAAAGTGCATGACAACAAATTGTGCTATCTGTATGTCCCAGTGGAGAAATTGTGAAAATCAGCGGACATCATTTTGAGTTGATTTTTTCAGAGGGATGTGTTATAATGTGTGAGAAAAACAGGAGGAGTCCCCCAATGAAACTCCGGAACACCTTGGTCAACTGGCTAATGGTTGGCCTAAACGTATTAGCCGTTGTCCTGCTGGTGTTATGCCGAAGCATGGCTTCCACAACGGGCAACGCGCTTATGCTAATCTGCTTGGGAATTCTCGCCGCCGACCTACTTTATGCCGCCATTGCGGACAACTGGCTGGGCTGGTTCTTTATCCCGGCCGAAGCGGGTTTGTTGCTGCTGAGCTACTTCACACGGCAGGCCGCAAGCATGGACTTCAGCAACATGCAGTCTGCCAGCGGGGTGTGCGCGGCGGCACTCATCGCTATGCCATTGCTGGCCGTGGTGTATTTCCTGCTGGATCACCTCGGCATTTCCCATGGTCCGCTCAAGCTGCCGAAATTCCTCGCCTGGTTAAAATGGCTGGTGGCGCCGATGCTGCTGGTGGGCTTGTTTGCCTTCAACTTTTTAGGCATTGACCACGCATATAACTACGGCAGCAGCTATCACGAATACACCACCACCCGCGCCGACTTCCTCTTCATGGCTATCATCTTCACGGCAGCCTGCGGGCTGCTGCGCTGCGTCATCGCGCGCAAAGAGGGTGAATGGCTGGTCTATCTCAAGCGAAACATCGCGCTGCTGGCCATCTTCGCGGTTATGACGGGTTTCGGGCTGTTCAATTTTGCGCGGGGCTATCTTGCCATCCAGGGCGACGTCGCCGCAGCAGAGGCGGACTACCAGGTTATGTTCGGCGAGGGCAGCCGTGACTTCACCCCCGCCCGCCAAGTACCCTTAAGCGCGCCAGAGCTCTTCTTCGGCATCCGCACCGGGGACGCTTACACCACCGAGCGCGACGTCATATACCGCACGGTAGACGAAGGCGATTTCGCCGGGCTGCACCTGGCCTATGATGCGTTTTTACCCACTGGCGTGAATGACCCCAGCGCGGTGATCATGCTGCACGGGTCCGGCGGCGATAAATCTGAGGGGGCCAAACTGGCTCTGAACAAATATCTGGCGAATGCGGGCTATGCGGTCTACGACCTGCAAGTGGGGGACAGTTGGGAGAAAAACACCGGCTACCCCGAGGGTGTGGAGCGCGACTGGGAGTTCATGCTGGAGAGCATCGACGTCTTTTTCGCCTACGCAATGGAGCATGAAAGTGCGAGAGCCAACTGGGATTCGGTTTTTGTGATCGGCGGTTCCATGGGCGGTTATATAATCACAGATTATGTCTATAACCGGGAGCACCATTACAAGGCGTTGGGCGTGAACATCCGAGGCATCGTGCCGCTCTATGGCGTGGTCGACGCCGAGATCAATGCAGACAGCCTTCCCGTATTCAATTACACCGGCGACCACGACTCCGCTGCGTGGAATAATCTACAGCTGCGAGAGAAATACAACGAAGCGGGCAACGATAATTATCTTGGACTGACGATCAGCTACGGCGGCCACGGCTGCGACAGTCAGTTCAGTTCGCGCGGGTCACAGCTGGAGCTGTACTTCTTAGAACGTTTTTTGGGGAAACTGCGAGGATAAGCCGAGAGAGCCTGCCTGATGAGTGACCGCTGTCGCTTATCCCGTATTCGCCCACATGAAGGGCATTACCGTTTTGCTTATATGTTTTCTAAAGATTTAACGGCATTTTGAGCCTTGGCGCATTTTATCAAAAGTGGGTTGACAATGCAGTTGAAAAGCCCCTGTAGCCGATGGTTACAGGGGCTTTTGTTTTCGTGGCGGGCGGTTCGCTATGACCAACCGCGCGGCAACTGTGTGTGGGGGTTGGAATCAGCGGGCGCGCGCAGCTCGCCCCTACCGCCTCCCACCTGCATCCTCATCCCTCACGCCTCGATGCCCCTACAAACAATTGTTCATTGTTCATTGTAATTTGTTAATTGCACTCCCCGCCTTGCAAACCACAACAAAATTTGCTATAATACTTGTGCACAGACCTTTTTGTTCATTTTTTCGGCACTTGCCCGGTGCTGAAAGAAAAATATGCACAAGCAGGAGAGAAAACATGCCGTACTTCAATCCGGAAATCGAGACCGCGAGCCGCGAGACACTCCACGACTTGCAGTCGCAGCGACTGCGTGCCATGGTGCGCAATTGCTACGACAACGTACCCTTCTACAAACGCAAGTTTGACGAAGCGGGCATCAAACCCGAGGACATCCAGTCCATCGACGACCTGACGCGCCTGCCCTTCACCGTCAAGCAGGATCTGCGCGACAACTACCCTTACGGCCTCTTCGCCGTGGGGCGCGACAAGCTCGTGCGCATCCACGCCTCCAGCGGCACAACGGGCAAGCAGACCGTGGTGGGCTACACCCAAGAGGATCTCGACCACTGGGCAGAGGGTGCGGCACGCGCCATTGTGGCGGCGGGCGGCACGAAAGAGGACTTCATCCACGTCAGCTACGGCTACGGCCTGTTCACGGGCGGTCTGGGACTGCACGACGGCGCGAACATGCTGGGCGCAACGGTCATCCCCGTGAGCAGCGGCAACACCAACCGGCAGGTACAAATCCTGCAGGACTTCCAGTCCGACATCCTCTGCTGCACCCCCAGCTACGCCATGTTCATTGGCGAGACCCTGCGCGAAAAGGGCATCGGGCCCGACGAAATCCCCCTGCGGGCGGGCATTTTTGGCGCAGAGGCTTGGAGCGAGGAGATGCGCCGAGAGATTGAAAAAGCGCTGGGCATCAAGGCGTATGACATCTACGGCCTGTCCGAAATCGCCGGACCGGGCGTGAGCTACGAGTGCGCGGAGCAGACGGGGATGCACGTGTGCGAGGACTACTTCTACCCCGAAATCATCGACCCCGACACCCTTGAACCCCTGCCCGACGGCGAATACGGCGAGCTGGTCTTCACCTGCATCGGCAAAGAAGCCCTGCCGCTCATCCGCTACCGCACGCGGGACATCTCGTGCCTGACGCGCGAGACCTGCTCCTGCGGCCGCACGCTGGTGAAGATGAAAAAGCCGCATGGGCGCAGTGACGACATGCTCATCATCCGCGGCGTGAACGTGTTCCCCTCTCAGGTGGAGTACGTCATCCTGCAACAGGGTTGCGAGCCCAACTACCAGATTTTGGTTGAGAGACAAGACAATCTGGACACCATGACCGTGCTCATTGAAATGAGCGAGCAGATGTTCAGCGACGAAATCAGCGAGATTGCGGCGCACGAAAAGCGCATTTCCAGCGCAATGCTCTCGATTCTGGGCGTGGGTGCGCGGGTGCGCTTGGTTGAACCGCACGCTCTGCCGCGCTCTGAGGGCAAGGCCGTGCGCGTGATCGACAAGCGCAACATCTAGCCAAAGTACACATCCGTAGGGGACGCCGTCCTCGGCGTTCCGCTGTGCAGAAATCGTGAAGGAGATAAAGACCATGGAGATTACACAAATCAGTGTGTTTGCCGAAAACCGCCCGGGGCGGCTGGCAGAACTGACCGAAAAAATCGCCAGCTTGGGCATTGATGTCCGCGCCCTGTCGCTGGCGGATAGCACCGATTACGGTGTCCTGCGCCTGATTGTCGCCGAGCCAGAGAAGGCGTTGGCGTCCATGAAGGCCGTGGGGCTCATGGCGACGGCCACCCCCGTGCTGGGCGTGGCCGTGGCGGACACCCCCGGCGGCTTCGCGCAAGTGGTGGGCGTGCTGGCCAGCGCGAACATCAGCGTGGAGTACGCCTACGCGTTCCTCACGCCGCAAACGGGCAAGGCGGGCGTGATTCTGCGCGTGAAGGACAACACCGCCGCCGCCGCCGCGCTCCAGTTGGCCAAGATCGAGCTGCTGCGCCAAGAGCAGATTTTCTGATTTCAGAAGACAGATTTCAGAGGGCAGAGGGCAGACTTGCAGACAAGAATCTGTCCTCTGCCTTCTGCTTTCTGCCCTCTGATATCAACCCTCACTGAGCCATGCGAGCTCTTCCGCCGCCAAGGCTGGTTGCAGGGCCTGATTCACGGCCAGCGCGATGAGTTTTGCGGCGCGTTCGGTGAGCAGATCCACGTCGCGCGGCGTCACGAACAGGGGCGGCGCGTCTGTTTTGTTTTGCGCATTTTGCGGCGCGAAAAAGTCCACCACCGTGGGCACGCCAATGGCCAGCACGGGCACACCCAAGGTCTGCGCACTTAGTTCCGGACGGCGGTTCTCCACGCCACTGCCGGGACTGATGCCCGCGTCGCTCACTTGTACGCTATTGCCCAGCCGCGCGATGTCCCCCGCCGCCAGCGCATCAATGGCAATCACGGCGGCGGGGTGGAGCGTGTCCAGCAGACCGCGCAAGACCTCTGCCGCCTCCAGCCCCGTTTGCCCGAACACGCCCGGCGCGAGGGCGCAGACCTCTCGGAGTGTCACGCCCGGCAACGTGCGCCCGCGCGTGGTGATGATATGCCGCACGGCGCGCGCGCCCAGCGCGTCGGGGGTGATGTGCGCGTTGCCCAGCCCCAGCACGAGCACTGTGCCCTGCGGCGGCAGGAGCGCCCGCAGCTCATCCGCCAGCACGCTTACGTGCGCGGGTTCGGGCGGCGCGGTGCTCAGGGGCTCTTCCCAGCGCAGCGTGACATACTTCCCCGCCGCCTTGCCAAAGGCATCCGCGACATCCTCCGGCACCGTGATGCGCGTAATGCGCACATCGCTCAGGATATCCTTTTCCTGCCGCACGCCGCTGACCGCGCCGCGCTCCAACAATTCGCCCGCCAAATCTGTGCGGCACTGCATAATATTCCCTTTCTTTGCTAGATTCTAGATATTAGAGGCTAGAGACTAGATGTTTGCAGCATCTGTAGGGGCGACCCTTGTGGTCGCCCGTTGGTGAAGATAGCATTTGTGGAGATCAGCGGACGCGCAATGCGCGCCCCTACGGGTCTAGATGCTAGACGTTTTTGTGTTCTGTGAAACGTGTTGATGTCCAATCTAGCATCTAGAATCTAACATCTAATATCTAGTTGCCGCCCCTACTGCGCATTATTCAATTCGTCCGCCGTTTCCAGCATTGTTTGGGCAAAAATGCCGTAGCCCTGCAGGGGATTGTTGACAAACACGTGGGTCACCGCACCCACCAGCAGACCGTCCTGCAGGATGGGGCTACCGCTCATGCCCTGCACGATGCCGCCCGTCTGCGCGATGAGCTCGCTGTCGGTGATCTGCACAATCATGTTCTTCTTGCTGCCGCCGCTCAGGGGGAAGACTTTTTTGATCTCCGCCTCGTAGCTGCGGGGTGCGCCGCCGTCAATCGTGGCCATAATCTGCGCCTTGCCAACTTTGACCTCCTGCCGCAAGGCCACGGGCAAGCGGATTTGCTCGCTGTGCGCCGTGCTGTAGAGCTTGCCGTAGACCCCCGTGTCGCCGTTTTGTAGCAGCCCCGCATAGGCCTCGCCGTCAAAAACGCCGCACAGCTCGCCGGGCTTGCCGCCGCTGCTTTTGTAATAGCCTTTCACCGTGGCGGGCACGGCCTCGCCCGCACTGATGGGAATCGCCACGCCGCTGTCCACGTCACACACGGCGTGCCCCAGCCCGGCCAGCATCCCCGTCTGCGGGTCTTGGAAGGTCACCGTGCCAATACCGGCGGAGGAATCGCGCACCCAAAGCCCCGCCTTGTAGCTGCCATCGCTGCACTTCACGGGCGTGAGGTCGGTCTTGCGGCTGTCGCCGTCGCGCTCCACCTTCAGCTGGAGCGTCTTGCCGCCGCTGTCCGCGATGGCCTCCTGCACTTCGCTGTTGCGCAGGACGGTTTGCCCGTCAATTTCTACCACCAGGTCGCCCGGGCGCAAATCTGCCGCCGCCGCCGGATTCTCCTTGCCGTGTTCCCCCGCCACGCCGTCCACGGCCACCACCACCACGCCTTTCGCGTAGAGTTTCAGCCCGAAAATCTGCCCGCCGGGGATGACATAACGCCGCTGTTGCACCGTAGCGGTCACGCTTTTAATGGGGATGATGCCGAACAAGCGATAGGGTTGTCCCACTGGGGCATCGGAGGAGTTCCCAACCTGTGCAGATTTTGGCAGAGCTAGAACCGAGGCGTTGCCCTGTGGCAAAACAAAAGCCCCGTCCGGGAGCAGGATACCCAAATACAGTGCCAAACACGCGATGGGCAGCAGCACCGCCGCCGCCATCATACTCAAACCCCGCAAATTTTTGCGCATGGAAAATCCACCCTTCCCGCGCCGCAAGTGCGCATGAGAACAGTGTACCCTGATGAGGCCTGCGGTATGAGGCGCGAGGTGTGAGGATTGTTAGAGAGGTGTGCGCAATCAGCTGGATGTGCCGATATTATGCCGATTCACAGAGCCAATTGCTCTGTGACAGAGGTCATGCATTATAGTCCCTGTCCATTTCGGCAACGACATCATCCAAGTCATGCAAGCGCCCAGCGGCCACGTCGGCGTAGCCTTCTTCCAACGCATTGTTCAACTCTGCGGCATTCATCAGCCGAACCGCGCCCATGGCGTCGGCGGCGTAGCCGTCTGCGCCCATGGCGTCGGCGGCCTTTTGCGTGAGCACCGCGCCGCCCACCAGCACGCGCACGCCCGGCACGTGCTCTTTGAGTAGCGCGACCGTGGCGGCCATGGCGGGCACGGTGGTGGTCATCAGCGCACTCAAGCCCACGGTGGGGATTTCGTGCTCGCGCACCGCCTGCAAAATCACATCCGGCGGCACATTTTTTCCCAGATCCAGCACAGAAAATCCATGATTTTCCAACATCACCCGCACGATGTTTTTGCCGATATCGTGCACGTCGCCCTCCACCGTGGCCAGCGCAATGCTGCCGCGGCTCTCCAGCTCTTTTCCGCTGGACGCGAGCGCCTCCTTCACCGCGCGTCCCACCTCCTGCGCCGCTTTCGCCGACTGCATCAGTTGCGGCAAAAACAGCGTCCCAGCGGCAAACGCTTCGCCCACCTGCGCCAGCGCGGGGATGAGCTCCTGCGCAATGAGGGCGTTTGGCTCTTCTGTCTCTAGCGCCGAGAGCGCTAAGCCATACGCTTTTTTCTCCAGCCCCTGCAAGACGGCGGCAATGAGGGGCGTTGCGCCCTGCAGGGACGTGTGTGCACTTTGGGCGGTCGCCGTCGATGTCGCCGCGCCATATTCCTGCGCATGGGCGAGGTAATGGGCACACTGCGCGTCGTGTCCGCTGAGCAGATTGTGGGTTGCCCACGCCTGCCGCATGAGCGCCGAGCCGGGATTGAGGATGGCGGCCTTCAGTCCCGCCGAGAGTGCTTGCGTCAAAAACGCCGCGCTGACCACGTCACGGTTCGGCAAGCCGAACGACACGTTCGACACGCCCAACACCGTATGCACGCCCAGTGCACGCGTAATCAGCTTGAGCGATTCTAAAGTATGCACCGCCGCATTTTCGTCCGCGCTCACGGCCATGCACAGGGGATCAAACAGCAGGCGATGGCGGGGGATGCCCCCGTCCGCCGCCCGCGCGGCGATTTTCTCCGCGATGGCCAAACGCCCCGCCGGCGTTTCGGGGATGCCGCCCTCATCCAGCGTCAGGCAGACGAGCACGCCGCCGTATTTTTGCACCAGCGGGAGCACCGCCGAGAGCGACTGCGCCTTGCCGTTCACGGAGTTGACCAGCGGAATGCCGTTGTAGGCACGCAGTCCCGCCTCCAGCGCGGCGGGGTTGGCGCTGTCCAGCTGCAAGGGCAGGGGCAGCGCGGCCTGTAGCACCGCCACGGCCGTGCGCAGGGCGGTGGCCTCGTCAATGCCCGGCAAACCGCAGTTTACGTCCAGAATGTCCGCGCCGTCGGCCTGTTGGCTGAGCCCCTGCCCGGCCACGTACTCCCAGTCCTCCTCGCGCAACGCCGCTTGCAGCTTCTTTTTGCCCGTGGGATTGATGCGCTCGCCGATCACTTTCGGGCTTTCCCCAATGGTCACCGTGCGAGCGTAGGAGCTGACCACCATGCGCTTTTGCGCGATGGGCGCGGTGGGGGCGATGCCCCCACACAGGGCGATGGTCTCGCGCAGATGTGCGGGGGTCGTGCCGCAGCAGCCGCCCAGCAGGCACACGCCCGGAATGTGCGCGATGCGCTCCATTTGCGCGGCGAACTGCGCGGGGGTCACGTCGAACACGGTCTTTCCGTCTTCGCTGTGGGGCAAGCCCGCGTTGGGCATAACCAAAATTGGCAGGGCGCACAGTTGGCTGAGTTCCTGCACAAACGCTTCCATAATGTCCGGGCCAAAGCCGCAGTTGAGGCTCACGGCGTCCGCGCCCAAGCCCTCCGCCAGCGCGGCGAGAACATCCACACCGCCGCCCGTGAGCAGCTTGCCCGCGCGGTCAAGCGAAAACGATGCCACAAGGGGTAGCGTGCTGTTCTCTTTGGCGGCGATGAGCGCGGCCTTCATCTCGTAGGGGTCGGTCATGGTCTCGATGAGGATGACGTCTGCCCCGGCGGCCACCCCCGCGCGGATGGGCACGGCAAACGCGGCCACCGCGTCTTCAAAAGAGAGGTCGCCGCCGGGCGCGAGGAGCTTGCCCGTGGGGCCAATATCCAGCGCACAAAACGCCTGTCGCCGGGGCGCACTCAGGGCAATGGCGGTCTTCACGTTCCGCACGGCGGCGGTGACGGTCTCGGTGACGTCCAGACCGCCCGCAAGCTTGAGGGGATTCGCCCCGAAAGTGTTGGTGGTAATCACATCACAGCCGGCGGTGAGGTACTGCCCGTGCAGGGCAATGAGCCGCTCAGGGTGCGCCGTGTTCCAGCCTTCAGGGGCTTCGCCGGGGCGCAAACCCTGCGCCTGCAGCGCCGTACCCATCGCGCCGTCAAAGAAAAGAATGCGTTTTGTGAGAGAATCGCGGAAATTCATGGGGAGACCTCTTTATTTTTTCGTCGAAATGTGCTATTATTATAAGATGTTTTGGACAAAAAAGCAAGGAGGCATCCCCATGCCCGACCATACGCTGGACAATGCTGCCCCACAAGGTCTGCATTTCGACAAGAAAACGCTCATTTCCGTGAGCATCGTGCTCCTGCTGGTACTGGTGGGCGCGGGCGCACTCACGCAGCTCATGCCCCGCGGCGAATACCAGCTCGATGCGCTGGGGCACATCATCGAGGACACCTACGCCACCACCGACTGGAAGCTGCCCGTCTGGAAAATCCTCGCCTCCCCCGCGCTGGTTTTCACCTCTGACACGGGTCTGATGGGTATCGCCATCCTGCTGTTCATCGTGCTCATTGGCGGCACGTTTTTGGTGCTCGACCGCTCTGGCGTGCTCAGCTACGTGCTCTCCTCCATCGCCGAAAAGTTCAAGCACAAAAAGTACACGCTGCTGGCACTGGTGACCTTTGTGTGTATGCTCCTGGGTTCTGCGCTGGGGATTTTGGAGGAATCGGTGACGCTCGTGCCCTTGGCGGCGGCGGTGGCGCTGACGCTGGGTTGGGACTCCTTCATGGGGCTGGGGATGAGCCTAGTGGCCGTGGCGTTTGGGTATTCCGCCGCCACGTTCAACCCGTTCAACGTGGTGATCGTGCAGGGGCTGGCGGAACTGCCGATCTTCTCCGGCTGGCTGTTTCGCGTGGGCGTTTTTGTGCTGGTGTATGGCGTGCTCTATGGCTTTCTATATTTTTACGGCAAAAAGGTGGAGAAGAACCCCGAAAAATCGCTGGCTTTTGAGACCGACAAGGCCCTGCGTGCCAAATATGCAAACACCGACACCGCCGCCATTCTGGCCAATAAACAGCTGGCCGCCGCCACCAAAATCTTTGTCAGCTGCATAGCGGGCGTGTTCGTGGTGGCGGGCATCAGCTTCGCGCTCCAGCGCATCCCTGTCGGCGACGACGCATCCCTCTGGGCGGCGATTCAGCCGAATCTGGGCTTTTTGCCCATGGTAGCCATGGCGGTGCTCTTCCCCGTGGGCGGACTGAAGGCGGGCAAAAAAGCGGGGATTGACCGCAAAGAGCTGTGGACAGGCTTCTGGCAGGGCGTGAAGGCCATCGCCCCGGCGATTCCCATGCTCCTGCTGGTGCTGTGCGTCACGTACATCCTCGGCGAGGGCAAAATCATCCACACCATGGTGTATCAGGTCTATGGTCTGTGCGCGGGGCTGAGCCCCTCGGTGGCGTTGCTGGTGATTTTCGCGTTCGTGCTGGTGCTGGAGTTCTTCGTGGGCTCGGGCTCGGCCAAAGCGTTTTTGATTATGCCCATCGTGCTGCCCTTGGCGGGGATGCTGCGCCTCTCCGCGCAGAGCGTCACGGTGGCGTTTTGCCTCTCGGACGGCTTCGGCAATATCCTCTACCCCACCAGCGGCATCATGATTTTGGCCATCGGCCTGCTGGGCATCGGCTACGGAAAATACATGCGCTGGTTCAGCAAGGTGTTCCTAGCCGAAATGGCCGTGTGCGTGCTGGTGATGTTGCTTGCGGTGAAGATTGGATACTGATTTAGGTAATAGGTGATAGTGAATAGGTGTTGGGATTATTAGGCGTGAGGGTAGGGGCGGCAACCTGCCGCCCGCTACGTTAGCGGGAATCAGCGGGCGACCGGGACGGTCGCCCCTACGAACCTCATGCCTGTAACCTCACCCCGCACACCTCACCATCCCAACATCTATTCACTATTCACTTACCCCCTGCATACACTGCCGCATGAGCACATTGCACCGACTGGACAGAGCCTTTGCGGACTGTCTACATATCCCCTATGACGCGCGTGGGCGCTTTGTTTTCCTCAGCGACTGCCACCGCGGCATCGGCGACGGCGCGGACGACTTTGCCCCCAACGCCGCTCTCTGGCACGCCGCCATGGCGCACTATTGGCGCGAGGGCTACACCTACTTTGAGCTGGGTGACGGCGACGAGCTTTGGGAGAACCGCCGCTTTGACGGCATCGTGCGTGCCCACCGCGAGACCTTCGCTGTGCTTGAACAGTTCCACCGCGCCGGGCGGCTACACATGCTCTACGGCAACCACGACATCGTCAAACGCTCCGCGCGTTGGCGGGAAAAGAACCTGCAGGGTTGCATCGCGCTGGGTAGTCGCCTGTGCGTGCCGTTGCTGCGCGGCCTGTCGATCCACGAGGCGCTGATTCTCGACGGCGCGGACGGACGACCCACGCTGTATCTCTGCCACGGCAACCAAGCGGATCTGTTCAACAGCACCCTCTGGCGCATGACGCGCTTTTTCGTGCATTCTGTGTGGGTGCCGCTGAGTGTTTTGGGGCTGCAAGAGCCGTTTCGTCTCTCGGAGAATCCCGCGCACTTGGACAAAATCGAGCGGAAATTGGCGGCCTATGGTCGCGCGCGGGGCGGCACACTCGTGGCCGGGCACACGCATCGCCCCATTTTGGAGGAGAACGCCCGGCACTACGCCAACGACGGCTGTTGCGTGCATCCGGGAGAAATCACCGCGCTGGAGCTCATCGAGGGGCGACTGCAACTGGTCGAGTGGCGCGTGCGCAGCCACGCCGACGGCACGCTGTACGCCGGACGCAGGCTTTGCAATTAACAATGGACAATGAACAATGTACAATTGTAGGGGCAACCCTTGTGGTTGCCCTACGGGTATGATCGCCCTACCCCTACGGAACAGCGGGCGAGCACAGCTCGCCCCTACACCCCTCCCTCCTGTACCCTCAATCCTCACGCCTCAAATGCCCCTACAGCAATTGTCCATTGGTCATTGTTATTTGCTAATTGCTTTATACAACCGCAGATATTCCAGTGCGCTCACGTTCCACGAGAAATCGCAGGCCATGCCGCGCTGTTGGAGGGCTTGCCACGCTTCGGGTTGGGCATAGACCGCCAGGGCGCGGTCGAGTGCGCCGCGCATGTCGTGCGCGTTGTAGCTCTGGAAGGTGAAGCCGTTGCCTGCGCCGTCGCCTGCGTCTTGGATGCTGTCGCGCAGACCACCGACCGCCCGCACGATGGGCACAGTGCCGTAGCGCAGGGCAATCATCTGCGACAGGCCGCAGGGCTCGGCGCGGCTGGGCATCAGGAACAGGTCACTGCCCGCGTAGATGCGGTGGCTCAAGCCCGCGTTAAAGCCCAGATACAGCCCGAACTGCTGGGGAAAATCCTGTTGCACTTGCTTGAAGAACTGCTCGTACTCCCACTCGCCACTGCCCAGCACGACAAACTGTGCGCCGCTTTCGCGCAGGAAGTCGTAGAGGATCGGCCTGAGCAGATCCAGCCCCTTGTGCCCCGTCAGGCGCGTGACCATGGAGAGCAGGGGCACGGCGGCATCCACAGGGAGACCATACTCCTCTTGGAGCGCGGCCTTACAGGCGGCCTTGCCTTGCGGCTGGGCGGCACTGAACTGTGCGGCAATGAGCGGGTCGCGCGTGGGGTCATAGACCTCGGTGTCGATGCCGTTGAGGATGCCCGAGAGCTTCCACTCCCGCGCACGCAGCAGGGGGTCGAGCCCATGGCTGAACCACGGGTCGAGAATCTCTTGGGCGTAGCTGGGGCTGACGGTGGTGACCGCGTCGGCGCACTCAATGCCGCCCTTGAGCAGGTTGACGTTCTCGCCGAACTCCACCAGCTTGTGGTCTTTCGGCGGCAGACCGATCACCTCGCCCAGCAGCTCATGGCCGTATTCGCCCTGATACTGCATGTTGTGGAGGGTGAAGACGGTCTTGATGTTCTCGTAGCCGGGTTTGGTGGCGAAGAGGGTGCTGTAATAGACGGGCACAAGCGCCGTCTGCCAGTCGTTGGCGTGGATGACGTTGGGCTTGAAGTCGATGTGCGGCAGAATCTCCAGCGCGGCACGGCTGAAGAAGGCGAAACGCTCGGCATCGTCGTAATAGCCATACGCGCCCGGACGCTTGAAGTAGTATTCGTTGTCGAGCAGGTAGTAGATTACGCCGTCCACCTTCGCCTCGAAGATGCCGCAATACTGCCGCCGCCACGCCACGGGCACGGTGATGTTGGTCACAAAGCGCATGTTGTCGCGCAGGGCATCGGGGATGTCCTGATACAGCGGCAACACCACGCGCACGCCCACGCGCTTTTTGCGCAGAGCCTTGGGCAGACTGCCGGCCACTTCCGCCAACCCGCCCGTAGAGATAAATGGCTGTGCCTCAGGGGAAACAAACAAGATTTTCATTTTTTCTCACCTCTGCCCATATTATACATGATTTGGGCGCAAAGCGCAAGGCGCGTTGCGCAGTGAATAGTGAATAGTGAATAGGTGTTGGGACTATGAGGCGTGGGAGTTCAGGATGCAGGCGGGAGGGGTGTAGGGGCGAGCTGTGCTCGCCCGCTGATTCGTAGGGGCGGATATCATCCGCCCGTTGTCACCTGTAGGGGCGACCATACCCGCAGGACACAGGCAAGGGTCGCCCCTACATCCATGCGGTTTGTCCGTACCTAGATTCACGCTCGTCTCATAAACTTTTTCCTTACGGGTATCGTGTAGGGGCGCGCGCCCCTGCGCGTCCGCTGTTTATAAAACGGCTACTTTTTTAAGAAACGGAACGATTTAGCCGGATATCTCATCAATAGTTTGTGGGAATCAGCGGGCGCACGGGGGCGT
>JAISJQ010000041.1 GCA_031261445.1 Oscillospiraceae bacterium
AGAGGAGAACATCATGAAAAACCTACTGGCACTGGCCGCCGCGGCAGAGGCCGCCGAAACACCCACGGGGCTGATCATCTTTTTGGTCGCGCTGGCGCTGTTCGTCATCCTGATTGTCAGCAACCTGAAGGTCGTCCCGCAGTCCCAATCGTTCGTCATTGAGCGTCTGGGCACGTACCTGACCACTTGGCGTGCGGGGATGCACGTCAAGATTCCCTTCATGGATCGCATCGGCAAGCAGGTGTCGCTCAAAGAGCAAGTGGTGGACTTTCCGCCGCAACCGGTTATCACCAAAGACAACGTGACCATGCAGATTGACACCATCGTCTTCTATCAGGTCACCGACCCCAAGCTCTATGCCTACGGCGTGGAGTACCCCCTGAGCGCCATCGAGAACCTGACGGCCACGACCCTGCGCAACATCATCGGCGAGCTGGAGCTTGACCATACTCTCACCAGCCGCGACACCATCAACTCCCAAGTCCGCGCCATTTTGGACGAGGCCACCGATCCCTGGGGCATTAAGGTCAACCGCGTGGAGCTCAAGAACATCCTGCCGCCGCGTGAGATTCAGGACGCCATGGAGAAGCAGATGAAGGCCGAGCGCGAGCGCCGCGAATCCATCCTCCGCGCCGAGGGCGACAAGGCCAGCCGCGTGCTGGTGGCCGAAGGACAAAAAGAGAGCCAGATTCTGCAAGCACAGGGCGAAAAAGAGGCCGCCATCCTGCGTGCCGAGGCCGTGCGCGAAACGAAAATCCGCGAGGCGGAAGGCGAGGCCGAGGCCATCGCCACCCTGCAGGAAGCCAACGCCAAGGCCATTGAGCTCATCAACCGTGCCAACCCCGGCGAGGGCTACCTGACCATCCAGCGTCTGCTGGCACTCGAGCAGGTCTCCAAGGGGCAAGCCACCAAACTCATCATCCCCAGCGACCTGCAAGGCATTGCAGGTTTGGTGGGTGCAATCGGCGAAATTAGTAAATAGGTGTTAGGAACTAAGGGTTAGGGGTGCGCATAGCCCGAAATGCCTACTCCGATGCCCCTTCATTCCTCCCGCCTCAACACCTCAAACCTCACAGGGGTGGTCATATGAAAAGAGACAGAGACACAGTCACAGTGCGCCCAAAAGTGCCGGGGCAAACGCTCACGGCACTGGTGCGCGTGCTGGGCATTGTGTTGTTGTTGCTGACGGTGTCGATCGCCGGCGTGGTGTGCGCCGGGCTTTGGGGCGCGAAGGCGAACCCCAGAAAATCCGAATTTCTGGGCTTTCGCGTGCTGGTCATGGGCGGCGATGAAATGTCTCCGAGTATCAAGCCGCAAGCGCTGGTGTTTGTGCGCGTGAACGATTTAGCCATCGCCGAGAGCGACGTGATTGCCTATACGCCGGAGACGTTGGGCTCGCCCGTCCTCTCCCGCGTGGCGGCGAAGGTGGACGAAAACTTCACCGTCTGTCAGGACAATGTGCCGCAGACAGAACAACAGCTGGTTTTTCCGCAACAGGTCATCGGCCGCGTCCCCGGCAGTATCACGCTCGTGCGCTCGTTCATTCGCGGCATTGACTGGATGCCAGAGGGCATCCGCGAATATCTGCTGAAAAAGAACACCCCTCTGGGTGTGTGGAATTGGGCGGCACCCATAGTGCGCGATTTACGCGCGGAGAACGGGACGCTCGTGTTCGGGGGACTGGTCAAGTGGAGCGTCCTTGTGCTGGGGACGGCCGTGCTCTTTGGCTTTGTGTGGTTCGCGCTGGAGCGGCGGCTGCGCCAAAAACGCGCGGAGGCAGAGGAGCGGGAAGCGGATGCGCTGGAGGAAATCTACTCCACCTCACCCGCCGAGCCCCTGCCCACATGGCAAATGCCGCTGGTCGCGCAAGCGCCGGACGGGCAACCGCTGGCGGTCTTCCCGGCGTTCCCCGATGCCCCGCTGGTGGCGGAAGTCGGTGCGCCGTTGCCCATCCCCACGCCCGAAGAGCCAGCGCACGCTCTGTCCGACAGCCCCGTGGTCTCTGACGCAGAATTTGCCGACATGCTCAAGCAGTTTGAATTAGATTTTTTGTAGAGGCGGCAATTGTACATTGTTCATTGTTAATTGTTCATTGAACAGAAGGGATTACGCATGAAATACGCCGTTCTCCTCTATGACGGCATGGCTGACCTGCCCTGCCCTGCGCTGGACGGGGCGACACCCATGGAAAAGGCGCACAAGCCCCATCTGGATGCCCTCGCCCAGCGGGGGGAAGTGGGTTTGGTGCAGACCGTCGCCCCCGGGCTGACCCCCGGATCGGACGTGGCGAACATGAGCGTGCTGGGCTTTGACCCCGCGCTCTATTACACGGGTCGCTCGCCGCTGGAGGCCGTGAGCATCGGCGTGGAGATGGGCGACACGGACGTGGCTTTGCGCTGCAATCTGGTCACGCTCAGCGAAGACGAGCCCTTCGAGCAAAAGCGTATGCTCGACTACTCTGGCGGCGATATTTCCACCGCCGAAGCCCATGCGCTGATCGCCGCCGTGCAAGCAGAACTGGGCACGCAGACTCTGCAACTCTACCCCGGCGTGGCGTATCGGCACTGCCTGATTGTGCACGAGGGCACGACGGATTTGGGCGACTTAGTCCCGCCGCACGACATCAGTGGGCAGGTCATCGGGCCGTACCTCAGTGCGCACCCCAACGCCGCGCCTCTGCTGGCATTCACCCGCGCCAGTCAAGACCTCCTGAAAAATCACCCCGTCAACAGAGCGCGGGTGGCCAAGGGACTGCTCCCTGCCAACGCATGTTGGTTCTGGGGCGAGGGCAAAAAGCCTGCTTTGCCGCAGTTTTTCGACCTATACGGCAAACGCGGGAGCATTATTTCTGCCGTGGATCTCCTCAAGGGCATCGGCATTTTGGCGGGGATGCCCACACCCGAAGTGCCCGGCGCAACGGGCTACATCGACACCAATTTTGTGGGAAAGGCGGATGCCGCTATCGCCGAGTGGACGCGTGGGCAGGATCTGGTGTACCTGCACTTTGAAGCGCCCGACGAGTGCGGTCACCGCGGCGAGGCGCAGAACAAAGTACGCGCCATTGAGCTACTGGACGAACTGGTTCTGCCGCGCGTGCAGGCCTATCTGGAGACGCAGGGGGACTACAAAATCCTCGTCCTGCCCGACCACCCCACGCCCCTGACCACGGGCAAACACGCGGGCGACCCCGTGCCCTATGTGCTCTACCAAAAGAGCGCCGAGCGCACGAGCGGCGTGTCCACCGTGACCGAGCAGACGGCCGCCGCAACGGGCATCTTCCGCCCCGTTGGGCACGCGCTGATGGGGGAATTTGTCCGCGATTGACGAGCCAGATGAAAACAAAAATCGCCACACTGTTGGCACTTATTTTGACTTTTGCGGGGCTGACGGCCTGCATGGGTTGGACGAGCGTAACGCCAGCTGAACCGTTGCCGTGGCCGAGCGTGATTGAGCCCACAGGGCGGCTTGCGTCCACCACACAGGGTACGTTGCCCTTCCGCACGCCCGTGGGGGAGAGCTTTGTGCTCACGACACAGCCGACAGAGCCCAGCACCGCGCCGCCCGTCACCAGCGGAGAGCGTGCGCAGAGCCTGACGGTGCTGATGTACCACCAGTTTTATGACCCGGAACTGGGCGAGAGCCCCAAACGCGGCGCGGAAAACAACTGGATGCGCGTGGAACTCTTTGAGGCGCACGTGCGGTCGATGAAAGAAAACGGTGTCTACTTCCCCAGCATGGACGAAGTGGAGGCGTTTGTGCTGGGCACGGGCACGCTGCCGCATCCCAGCGCGGTGATTACGGTGGACGATGGGCAGCTCAACTTCTTCACGCTGGCCGTCCCGATTTTAGAGAAATACGCCGTGCCGGCCATCGGCTTTGTGATTACGGACACCTACGGCGCGCAGAAACAGGCAATGTACGTGCCGCCGTGGGTGTCGCTGCAATCGCATACCCACGCCATGCACATCAACGGCATCCCGGTTTCCGCGCATCCCTATGAGGACATTGTGGCGGATCTGCGCCGTTCACAAGAGCTGCTGGGCGGCGCAGACAGGGTGACCGTGTTCGCCTACCCCTACGGGCACACGGGCGACGCGACCATTGCCGCGTTACAGGAGACCGGGTTTCGCCTGGCGTTCACCACAAAACACGGTCGTGTCACGCCCGGTATGGATCCGCTCCTATTGCCCCGTATCCGCGTGAACGCGCTGGACACGGTGGAGACGTTGAGACGAAAAATCGACGTTTCTTTTTGAGGCACTTGACAAACGCCGCCAGATGGCGTATAATAAAGGCACAGCCGGGTTGTGCCAAACGGTTCACCCAGCCAATGCGAGAGATTTAAGAAATAAACCGCTTACCTTGGAGGGGAGGCGGTTTATTTCTTATCGAAGTGCTTGATGATGACTGCCGTAATCACGAGGATCAGGTAGAGCATAACCAATTCTGCCATAAGTATCACCTCCAGTCCTGATACAGGATGGGGCGACTG
>JAISJQ010000043.1 GCA_031261445.1 Oscillospiraceae bacterium
ATGTACCCAGTGGCACATATCAGCACGAGTGCGATATAGAGCAACGTTGTGTTATCCATGGCGTTCACCTCCTTTCGGAGATGGGGACGCAAACCGCCTACCGTATAGGTTGGTGTCGCGTATATTCTACCATTTTCGCGTAGCGTTGTCAAGCGGTCTAGATGCTAGAATCTAGCATCTAGTCTCTAAAATCTAGCATCTAGGAAGGGCTGCACCATGCGTGAGGAAGAACTGCGCGAACTGCCGGGCGTGGCGCAGCAATATTTGCTCTACCTGCGTGCCGTGCGCGGTCGCTCGCCGTTGACGGTGCTGGAATACGCCAGCGATTTGCGGACGTTCTTCCGCTGGCTGGCGCGCGAAGAGCGCCTTGTGCCGCCGGACACCCCGTGGGAGCAGATTGGCCTGCACACGCTCACGGCGGAGACGCTCAGCCGTGTGGAGCTCTATAAAGTCTATGAGTACATCAGCTTTTGCGCCGACGTGCGGGGCAATTCTGCCCGTACCCGCAAGCGCAAGGTGGTGGCTCTGCGGCGATTTTATCGTTTTCTGGAGACCGAAAAGATCATCAAACAAAATCCGCTGGAACACTTAGAAGCCCCAGAGGGAAAGTCGGGCTTGCCCAAATACCTCACGGTGGCGCAGTGTCAAGAGCTTTTGGCGAGCATTGACGGCAACCACGCCGCCCGCAACTATGCCATAATTACGCTGTTTTTGCACTGTGGCCTGCGTTTGGCGGAACTGGTGGGCATCAACCTGCGAGATCTCCGCGAGAACGAGCTGTGCGTGCTGGGCAAGGGCAACAAGCAGCGGCTGGTGTACCTGAATGACGCGTGTCTGGACGCGTTGGGGGCGTATCTGCCCGTGCGGGCGGCGGCGCTGGAGGCACAAGAGGCCGCCCACGCGGCGCAGATTCGGCGTGCCCACGCCAAGGGGATCGAAATGGACGAGAGCCTGCCCAAATCCCCCGACGCGCTGTTTTTGAGCAACCGCAAAACGCGCATTTCCCGCCGCATGGTGGAGGCCGTGGTCTACAAGTTTTTGGAAAAGGCGGGGCTGGACGCGCCGGGCATGAGCACGCACAAGCTGCGCCACTCCGCGGCCACCATGTATTACCAACACGGCGTGGATATCGTGGTCATCAAGGAGATGCTGGGGCACGAGAACCTCTCCACCACGCAGATTTACACCCATGTCAGCAACAGCCAGCTACGCGACGCGGCAGAACACAACCCGTTACTTCAATGAACAATTAACAATGGACAATTAACAATTGTAGGGGCGAGCTGCGCTCGCCCGCTGATCCCCGCGAACACTACATTTCCCAACGGGCGCACACCGTGCGCCCCTACGAATTGCGAATCTAGGAGGGAAGATAATGACGGTCACAACCCATAGCGCTGCTGAGACGGAGCAATTTGCGGCTGACTTTGCGCTGACGCTGCCGGGCGGCGCTTGCGTTGCGCTGTTTGGGGATTTGGGCGCGGGGAAGACGGCGCTTGTGCGGGGACTCGCGCGGGGGCTGGGCATTAGCGAAACGGTCAGCAGTCCCACCTATGCGCTGGTGCGGGAATATCACGGGCAGGGTGTCGCGCTGGCACATTTTGACATGTACCGCGTGACCACTTGGGCAGATTTGGAAAGCTGCGGCTTTATGGAGGCGCTGGAAAGTGATGCCTATTTAGCGGTAGAGTGGAGCGAGAACATCGTGCACGCCCTGCCGCCCGACTGTGTGCGCGTGCACATCGCGCGGGGCACGGACGACCAAACGCGCGTGATTGAGCTGGCGGATTGATACAAAAGTTTGCCAACCCGTAACGACTTATTCATTGACAAACTGCGTTTTTTCGGATACAATAAGGGGGTAAACGGTCGCAGATGCCGTTTTTTGTCTAATTCTTCCATTCGCACAAATGCTTTTAGAAATTGAAAGGCTGATGACTTTTGCGCTCCACGACCAAAAAAGTGTTCATCTACCTGTGCGCCGCCGCGCTGTTTTTGGCGTTGACGTTGGGTTCGATGGGGCAAAATCCCTTCGACCTCCCGCCCACGTTGTCCGACACGAACGGCATATACCAAATGCCCGCCGGACCTTCTCTGCACAACATCACCGATGCGGCGCAGCCCTATGTCCCCGCACCGACGGTTTCGAGCCTGCCCACAATTCCCGGTCAAACACAGCCGCAACAAGGCGTTCGACCTCCCACAGTGCCACAGAATCCCGGACAAACCGTGCCCCATACGCCAACGCCCACACAGCCAAATTTTGGCACGCCCGTGACACCCACGGCGCAGCCCAAACCCGCCGCCACCTTACCAGAAGCACCCAATAAGTCCGCCGCCGTTGCGTTGTATGTAGATGCCATCAACCGCGCGCTGTCCGCCAACGCTTGGAACGCCAACCGCGTGGAGACGGCGAACATGTCCGTCCACACAGGGCAGACGGTCAAAGCCCCCTTCATTGGGGACGTTGACATCGACAATTTCTTCCACAAATTCATCGCCAGCCCCCGCACCAGCACGTATAAATACGTGGGCGGCACATGGGCGCTGAGCACCCACCGCAATACGGAAGACCTGATGTCCCATAAGCCGGCCACGCGCTATTACACGGAAAACGGGTCGCCCAGCTCTGTCAAGTACACGGACGACAAATACTGGAATCTGAGCCCCAAAAAGAGCGATGGTCTGAGCGTTTCCGCGCTGGACGGCAAAATCCGCGCGGGTGACATCATCAAAATGAGCAAGACCAGCACGCCGGAAAACTTCTTGCCCAAAAAGACGTTCACGGCCAGTGATGTTTCGGCCTACACCTATAACAAAACCGCGTCCGGCGCAACGCTGGTGCTCCATTTCCCCGGCGCGAGCACGGGCAAAGCCATCGCCCTGCCCAACACCGCCGCCATGCTCGCCGAGCCGTATATTTACGATGCCGCCATCACCAAAGTCACCATTTCATTCGGTGCGCTCAAGCTCCTGTACGCCAACCCCCGCGTTGAAGTCACGTTCAACGCTGACGGGTCGCTGGCCACCGTTGTGCACTCTTGGTCGCTGGGCGCAGGCAGCAACGGCAAAATGAGCTTCACCTGTCCCATGATTGACAACGTGGAAAACATGCAGTCCACCATTGACGGCACGTATTCCATGAAGTGGACGTTTAGCGGGTGGCAGTTCTAGATTCTAGATGTTAGAGACTAGAGGCTAGATTCTGTAACTAAACGCTGTTGTGTTCTTTGAAGAAGCGTATAGACGCAATATCTAGCATCTAGCCTCTAATATCTAGCGTCTAGAATCGTAGGGGTGGCAATTCCATCGCGCTTTTCCAATTCGTCACGCACTGCGTGACGAATTGAGTTGGACACATTATCGGCTCATTGTGAAAGCGGGTGTACATTCTTGCCTCGCAACCTCATTGTCTCACGGCAATTGTTCTTTGTTAATTGTCCATTGTTAATTGCGTAGCTACAATTTCACCTTGATTTTTTCGACGAAATAGAGTACAATAAGGTACAGCGAATTTTGGGAGGCACGTTCATTGCGCATCATCACCGGCACGGCACGGGGTAAACGTCTGCGGACTTTGCCCGGCGAGCGCGTACGCCCCACCACCGAACGCGTGAAGGAGGGGCTGTTTTCCGCCCTGCAATTCGACATCCCCGACCGCCGTGTGCTGGATTTATTCGCCGGGAGCGGACAGCTGGGGCTGGAGGCACTCAGCCGGGGGGCTGCGCACGCGGTGTTTGTGGATAACGCCCGCGCGTCCATCCAGTGCGCACGCCAAAACGCTGAGGATTGCGGCTTTGAGCCCCGCGCACAGTTTCTCCAGACCGATGCCCTCCATTTTCTCCACACCACGGCCGACAAGTTTTCTCTCGTCCTGCTCGATCCACCCTATGCGGACACGAAAACCGCCGCACTCTCGCTACTAGAAGAGGTGCTCGCCGTGCTTGAACACGTGCTCACCCCCGACGCGATTGTGTGTTGCGAGAGCCCGATCGACCAGCCCTTGCCCCGAAAACTTGCACATTTGGTCGCAAAAGAGTATACTTATGGCAAGACGAAGGTTACGATTTATCGAGCCTAGATTCTAGAAGGGTAGGGCACGCCCTACCCCTACAAGATGACATAACACGTCTAGTTCCAGAAATCTAACATCTAGCATCTAAAATCTAATATCTAGAAAGGATGTCATTATGCGCACCGCAATTTGCCCGGGTAGCTTTGACCCCGTGACGAACGGGCACATGGATATCCTTCGGCGCACGGCCGGGCTGTTTGACAAAGTGATTGTGGCCGTGATGGATAACTACTACAAAACCGCCCACGCTTTCACAGCGGCGGAGCGCGTGGCACTGCTGGCGCGATGTACCGATGACCTGCCGAATGTGGAAGTGCGCACGGCCAACGGATTGCTGGCGGATCTGGCCGAAAAAGTGGGGGCGGACGCCGTGGTGAAGGGTCTGCGGGCGGTGTCGGACTTTGAAACAGAGTTCCAGCAAGCCCTGACGAACAAGCAGATCAATCCACAGCTGGAGACCGTTTTTCTGGCGGCAGACGCGGAATGGATGTTTCTGAGCTCCAGCGTCGTCAAGCAGGTGGCGCAGTATGGCGGAGACATCGCACGCTTTGTGCCCGCGTGCATCCACGACGAAGTGCGGCAGAGGCTCACGGCATAACACAGACAAATCAGCGGGCGTGCACTGTGCGCCCGGCAGGAAACACATAAGGGGATGACGACCATGGCAATCGAACAAGTACTCTCGCAATTGGAAACGCTGTTGGAAGAGGGACAAAAAGGACCTTTCTCTACCAAAGTGAAGGTGGACGCCGAACAGCTGCTGCGCTGTGCCCAGGAGATTCGCCAGCAGTTGCCCGATGAGCTGGTGAAGGCGCACGAGCTCTTGGAGCGCAAAGATCGCATTTTGTTTTTGGCGCACCAAGATGCCACCGAAACGCTCAAGTCCGCCCGCGAAGAGGCCTCCCAGCTGACGGAGACGACCGATCGCAGCATCCGCAAAGCCATTGCCGATGCCGAGTCGGCTGCCACAAAAGTCCGCACCGACGCCGACACGCAGGCCAAGCGTGCTGTGGCCAAAGCCAAAGCGCAGGCCGAGGACATCGTGGCCAAAGCCACAGGGCAGGCCGCGCGTTTGGTGGACGAGAGCGAGATCAACCAAACGGCGCGTGCCGCCGCGGAAGAGCTGGCCAAAAAGACCGAGGCGGAAGCGCGTGCGGTGTCGACCAAAGCGGCGGCGGACGCGAAGAGCACCGTGGCCGAAGCCGTGCGCAAGGCCGAGGAAGTGCAAAAGCAGGCCAAAGAGGCCGCGGCGCGTCTGCGTGCGGAGGCCGAGCAGTATTCGCGCCAAGTGCGTGAGGCGGCGGAGGTCTATGCCGGCGGCGTGCTCTCGGACGCACGCGGTCATTTGGAAGAAGCGCAGAAATCCGTGGCACGTGCGCAAACAGAACTGAGCAGTAAAACGGGAATCGCAGCCTAGAAGCTAGATGCTAAAGACTAGAGGCTAGATTCTGTATCTTCAAGGAAGACCAAAACGCATAGTTTCAGAAATCTAGCATCTAATATCTAGTAGGGGTGGCAACCTGCCACCCGTCCCATTGTAGGGGTCTGATTGCCACACGGGCGGCAGATTGCCGCCCCTACAAGCGTTTTGCCCCAGAAATCTAGCATATAGAAGGAGTGTTATTATGCCATATTGGGCTTGGTTGCTCGCCATCGCCGCCTTTCTCGTCGTTGAGGGAGTGACAGTGCAACTGGTGAGCGCGTGGTTCGCCATCGGGTCGCTGGCGGGGTTGATCGCCAACCTCTGCGGGGCGGAGCTGTGGCTACAGCTGACCGTGTTCGCCGTGGTGACGGTCATTTCGCTCATCGCCATGCGCCCGCTCATCAAGAAAATCAACAAAACCGCCAACGCAACGCCCACCAATGCCGACCGCTGTATCGGCGAGACCGCCATCGTCACGGAGGAAATCAACAACCTGCTGGGCAAAGGGCAGGTCACGGTGTCCGGCATTCCGTGGACGGTGCGCTCCACCACGGACGCCGTCGTGCCCGTGGGCACGCCCGTGCGCGTGGAGGAAATTCAGGGCGTGAAATTGATTGTCAGTGTTGTTAGCTAACCAATGTACAATTGACAATGAACAATGTACAATTGGTTGTAGGGGCGCATGCCCCCGCCTGTGCCCTGTGGGTATGCGCCCGCTGATCCTCGCAAGTACGACAGTCCTCTGCAGGGCGACCACAAGGGTCGCCCCTACAGAGCACAGAACAGAGCGCAACCCATGCTTTCACGAGCAAAAACATAAACAAAAGAGGAGAACATCATGAAAAACCTACTGG
>JAISJQ010000028.1 GCA_031261445.1 Oscillospiraceae bacterium
AACAGCGCCATTCATGACGATTTTGGGCCAGCATCGTGATGAAATCGCGCCGAACGCCTCAGAAACCCGATTCGCATAGCATTAGATCGTTTTGAACTGGGGGTAATTAGAGGGAGTCAATTGACAATTGACAATGTACAATTTTGGAGAGTACCTCATGAAAACGCGAACAAAAAAAGTGCTTTGGATTTGCCTGATTTTCTTGGTGGTTGGGCTCGTTGGCTTTGGCGGCGTGGCGTTTTGGCTCTACGTGCCCTACCCGAAGGACAACCGTGCGCTTGTCCAATCAGCCCTACAGCCGTTGGCTGATTTGCCTGCACAAGCTGACAAAATTCACTTCCTCAACACGGGCAACAGCGACGCAATCTTGCTGGAATCTGATGGGCACTTTGCCCTCATCGATGCCGCTGAGGACACGGACAACCCCAAAAACACGGAGAGTTTGGCGCTGGCGGGGTATGAAGAGTACGTGCTGGACTATGTCAAGCGCGTGACGGGCGGGCACTTGGATTTTGTGCTGGGCACGCACTGCCACTCCGACCACATTGGCGGCTTCGATACGCTCTTGGCCGACCCCGAAATCACCGTGGACACAGTCTTCCTCAAACGCTACAACCCAGAGGGCAAAAATTCCACAGAACGCGGCTGGGACAACGAAGAGGTCTACGCGCAAATGGTGGAGGCCACGAACCAACGCGGCTTCAAGCTGGTGCAGGATTTGCCCGATGACTCCTTCAAGCTGGGCAACATGGATGTCACGTTCTACAACACCGCTGACCGCAAGGCCATCAGCGGCGGCGAAAACGACAACTCAGTCGCTACGCTCGTGCGGGTGAACGGCCGCTCTGCCCTGCTGGCAGCGGACATGAACAATTGGAGCGGCGACGAGCGGCGCACGTATAAAGAGATCGGCAGCACGGTGGATCTGGTCAAAGCGGGACACCACAGCCACGCGGGTTCGGGCTCGGTGTGGTTCGGGCGGGGGCTGCTCCCGCAGTACTTAGTCGTCACGGGCAAAAAGGCGCACTGGCTCAACCTAGTCAACTACGCCGTGTTCGCGCGTTCCACCGTATTCATCAGCGGTGAAACCGGCGGCACGGTGGTCACCCTAGACGCGGACGCGCTACACTTCTACCAGATCGGCGCGTTCCAAACATCAAAAGATTCTAGGTAAGCACTGTAGGGGCGCGCGCCCCTACAAGCATCAAAATAAACCTAGCAAACGGAGAATTTATGTCACACTTGCTTTTCCTGCTTTGGAATTTCACCTGGGCACTGCCGCAAAACCTCGCGGGGCTTGTGCTGTATCTCAAAAACCGAAAGTGCGCCCACAAGCGTTTCGGGCACGCCATCATCAGCTATCTGCCGCTGGATATCCACAAGTTTGGCGGCGTGAGCTTGGGGATGTTCATCTTCATCAATCCCGGTCGCCCCGCCGACTGGGTGCACGATGCCGACATCCACGAGTACGGGCACACCATGCAGTCCCTCCTGCTGGGGCCACTGTACCTCATCGTCATCGGCATCGCCAGTTTTGTTTGGTGCAACCTGCCCGCCTGCCGCAAGATTTGGAAACGCCCCACGGGCGACGGGCTGTATTACACCCTCTTCACCGAAGGTTGGGCAAACGACTGGGGCTGCCGCGCCACCAAAACCGACTTCATCGACGACCAGACCCTCCAGTACGGGCTATACGGCAAGCCCTACCCGCCACGCTTTGACCGCAAAGGAGAAACCGATGTCTCTTGACCCCTTCCGCGACGGCGCTGTATCCGCCAGCTTAGAGAACCCCGCAGACATTGACTTGCTCATCGTGACCCTAGTGGAAAAGCTGGACGGTCTGACCAAAACGCAGGTGCTCGATGCGATTGCGCAGGCGGGCGCGGCGCGTTTTTTTGATGCCGCGCAGTGTCTGGAAAACCTCGTCACGCGGGGGGCGCTCCACGCCGAAGGCGGCGCGGGAGACGATGTGCCGCTGCACGCGACCGCCAATGGCCGCGCCGCACTGGTGGTGCTGGGGGACAACCTGCCCCGCTCCATCGCTGAGCGCACCATGCGCTGTGCCCTGCGTGCCAAAACCCGCCGCGTCAACGCCGCCGAAAACATCGCCGAAATCCGCAAAACGGACGGTGCGTGTGCCCTAGACATCAACATCACCGTGGACGGCCAATCGCTCTTCCGCCTCTCCCTCGCGGTGGAGGACGAGCTACAGGCCGGGCAAATGCGTGCCCGCTTCCTCGCCGAACCCGAAGGGCTATACAACGCCGTCTTGGCGGCATTGCTTTAGTTCCTAAAACCGTAGGGGCGGCAATCTGCCGCCCGCTGATCCCCGAAACGTTGCATTTCCCGTGAACGACCGACCATACAAACAATTGTCAATTGTTCATTGAGTTGAAGGAGTAATTTATGAACAGCATCAACCGCCGTGACGCGATTTTGCGCCTGATTGCCACCCGCGCCATCACCACGCAGGAGGAACTGCGGCAAGCCCTGCTGGACGAAGGGCACGACGTGGCGCAGGCCACCGTCAGCCGCGATATCCGCGAACTGGCGCTCATCAAAACCGTGGGGCAGAACGGGCAGTATTGCTACGCCGTGGCCACGGGCGAGGACACCGACGAGCTGCTCAGCCGCCAGAGCGAGATCTTCAAGCTGGCCGTCATCGGCGCGGACTGCGCCGGCAACACCTTGGCCGTGAAGACGATGCAGGGCATGGCATCCGCCGCCTGCGCCGCGTTTGATTCCATGCGCTGGGAAGGCAACGTGGCCACCCTCGCCGGGGAAGACACGTTTTTCGTCCTCTGCCGCAACGAAGGCTTCGCCTCGCAAATGCGCGACGCTATTTTGCGCTCGGTGAGGTGAAAACCTAGTGATTCTCCATTTCGGCGATAGGCTTTCGCCGAAACAGCGATAGTATTTCGCCAGCTCGGGGGTTGCGCTTTCCGGGCGTTTTGCGGTACACTATTGGTATTGAGCACAGGAGGACAGCATGGACAAAGAAACACTCGGCGCACGCTTGGCGGCACTCCGCACGGCACAAGGACTCTCGCAACAACAGGTGGCCGACAGACTTCTGATCTCCAACAAAACGGTCAGCAAGTGGGAAAACGGCGTAACAAGCCCAGACCTGAGTTGCATCCCCACGCTGGCCGAACTCTTCGGTGTCAGTTGCGACGCGCTGTTGCGTGGAGACCCCTTACCAAACGAAAGTTCTGCCCCTGCGCCGCAGGTTGCGCCAATCCCAACAACAGCAACCGAAAATGCCAGCACCCTTCGCTTAGCCGCGCAGACACAAGCGTTGTATTTGATTTTTGCTGCGTCAGGCCTTACGCTTGGAATCGTGGGCTTCGTGCTGCAGATTTTGCGCGTGACGGCCTTGGCGGTTGTGCCCTGTTTGCTCTTTGGTTTGCTGGCAATGTTTGTGGGCACGGTGCTCGCCACGGGACGCTATCGCGCGGCCGCTTGGGAAAACGCGGCCTTGCTTGCCGCGCGAACCAAACTGCGGCGCATGATTTTTGTGCTCTCTGCGCTGTATTTTTTCTTATTGCAACTGAGCGCGTGGTGCGAGGGTTTTTCTCACTATTGGTTTGAGCCTTTTCCTGGGGTACTGCTGGCCGTGCTCGTTACAATCATCGTCCTGCCGATTGCGCTGCGTTTACTGCGCACATGGCTTGGCAACGAAAAATAATGCTATATCGATCGGCGTAGGGGCGACCGTCCCCGCCTGTGCCCTGCGGGTAGTCGCCCGCTGGAGAAAAGGTATGTTTGCGAGGATCAGTGGGCGCACGAGGACGTGCGCCCCTACATACAAACAACGCAGATTGTCCACACCTGCTAGAATCTAGAACTTGACTTTCCTGCCCCTATCCAGTATAATAGGCGCAGGCTTGATGTCTTGTGGCAGCAAGAAAAAATGACCTTGGAGTCGATGATGCGTTTGTCCGTTAGCACAAAACCTGCGCCGCAGTGGTTGACCGCGACCCTGCACGTTTTCGCCGCGCTGTGCACAGCACTGGCCGTGAGCGTGCACTTTGGCACGGAGCAATCCCTGAAGGACAGCATGACCACAACCACGCACTTGAGCGCGTTGGCCGTGTTTGGGTTTGTGTTTCTCGTGGGCAAAAAAGTGTTTGACGACTGGACGGACAAGCGCGGCCTGACCATTGCCGCCGTGTTCGGCTTGCTCTTTGGCGCGGCTGAGGTGGTGGGCAACACGCTGCACATCGCCGACAAGCTTGAGCCGCTGTTCGCCTCTGGCGCGTTGTTGTTTAAGTCGTTCGTGGCTTTTGTGGGCTTTGCGTATCTGGGGACAGTGTGTGCCCTGCTCGCCATGCGCTTTTTCACAAAAGAGGCTGTCGCACAAAAGTCCGCCGAGAAACGCGCCACGAAAAACTCCCCACTATTGGCCAAGCTCTCGCGTGTTTGGCAATCCGATCTGGGCTTTTTTCTCCTCGTCTGGGCGGCGTTGATCCTCTCGCGCCTGCCGTATTTTTTGGCGTTTTATCCGGGCATCACAGGCCATGATGCGAACAATCAACTGATGATGGCGCTGGGTTATTGGAAATATGAAAATCACCACCCGATTACGCACACGCTCATCATTCAGTTCTTCACCTCCCTCAGCCAAGGACTGGGCGGTAGCGTGAACACAGGGGTGGCACTGTATTCCTTCGCACAAATTCTTTTGACCACGGCCGCCTTTGCCTATGCCCTGACCCGGATGCGTGCGTGGGGATGGGGTAAGCCTCTGCAAATCGTTTCGTTCATGTTCATGACTTTTTTCCCTCTACTGGGCAATTTGAGCATGGTCATGTGGAAAGACATTCTTTTTGGCGCAAGCTTTTTATTGCTGATTGTGGTTCTGGTGGATTTGCTACAACAAAAGCGTGCGTTCTTTGGGGAGAAAAAACATCCCCAATGGAAAAACTGGGCATTGTTGATTTTCTCGATTGTGGCCACCGTGCTCACGCGCAACAACGGGCGCTATGTAGTGGTGTTGGCGATGATTGTGCTACTCATTGTGCTCAAGCCCGTGCGCAAACAGCTGGCGGTGAGTGCCGTGGTGGCGGCGTTGATTTCGGCTGTGTTTTTGGGCTCGGTGAGTTTGGCGTTGCAGGTAAAGCCCAGCCCCATGGGCGAGATGCTCAGCATCCCGCTCCAGCAGTTTGCCCGCATCGCCAAGGCGCACCCAAACGATTTATCCGAAAAGCAAGTGGATTTTCTGCGCAACCTGAATTCTGGGAACGATCCCAAAGAACCGCTCCCGACCATCGAGGAGATCGCAGAGAGATATGATCCCTTCATATCCGACCCAGTGAAATTCAAAATGAACAATGACTATTTCAATCAAAACAAAGGCGCTTTTGTGTCCAATTGGGTGACGCTGTGTTTACAACATCCCGGCACAGCCATCGCGGCGTTCCTCAATAACACTTATGGTTATTGGACGGTCATTGAAGGTGAGTGGACCTATCGAACGGTCTGGTATACGCCGTACATCAAAGAGAACAGCTATGGTCTTGCACCAGACAGCCGCTTCCCAGCTTTCCTAGAGTTTTTGAATGCGCATAAGGATCTGGTTACGGGCAACACGATGCCGGTCATTGCACAGTTGTTTAGCTTAGGGCTGGGCTTTTGGTTGCTGATGCTCTGCGCCGCGCTCCTGCTGTGGAAAAAGCGCAAGGATGCCCTTGCCCTGCTCTCCCCTCTGTTCGTGCTCTGGCTCACCTGCATCGCCTCACCCGTGAATGGCGAATACCGCTACTTTTATGGCATCGTTTGCGCCTTGCCAATTGTGATTGGCTATACGATAACTAGGTGCCAGAGTTTAGAGACTAGAGACTAGATTTTCTCGTCACAACTGTGTTCAGAAACGCGCAAACGTCTTGTCACTGGCATCTAGCCTCTAGTCTCTAACATCTAGCCTCTAGACTGCGCATCGCGAGGATGGTGCGCTCGATGAGCTCGTCGAGTGTCCAGCTTAGCTGCGCCGCGCCACGCTCAATCACCGCGCGGGAACAGCCCGCCGCAAATTTTTCGTTCTTGTACTTTTTCTTGACGCTGGACAGCTCTAAGTCCAGCGTGCTCTTGCTCGGACGCATCCGCGCCACCGCACCGATGAGACCCGTCAGCTCGTCCGCCGCAAACAGGATTTTCTCCATGATGTGCGTCGGTTCGTAGGGCGTGGGCGAAAGCCCCCAACCGTGGCTCATGGCGGCACGAATGACGCTCTCGTCCACGTCATGCACGCGCAGGAGTTCCACACCCTTGACGCAATGCTCCTCCGGGTACAACTCAAAGTCCACATCGTGGAGCAGACCAACAACCGCCCAATAATCGGCGCGGTCGGGGTCATACTGCGCGGCAAAATGGCGCAACACGCCGCTGACGACTTGGCCGTGGTAGAGGTGAAACGGCTCTTTGTTGTAGGTTTCTAAAATCGCTTGCGCCTGGGCAAGGGTAGGGATTTGGGACATAGTTTTCTCCGTTAGTCGTGTTGCAAAGGGCGCATGTGCGCCGCTGTGTTCGGACAATATTGTAGCACAGTTTGCGCCAAAATACAAGATGTAGAACTCGTCACACATTCGCGCCCAGTTGCATTTTTTTTCGCGATGCGGTATAATTGCACTATATTGTGCATGTGAAGGAGTTTTTGCGTGAAAACGCCCAATCGTGCAGACACGGGCGCGGCACTGCGCTTGGCGGGTGTGATTCGGGAGTCCATGGTGGATGGACCGGGGCTGCGCTTTGTTGTCTTTGCGCAGGGCTGCCCTCACGCCTGCCCGGGTTGCCACAACCCAGAGACCCACAACTTCGCCGGGGGCTACGACACCACGGTGGACAATGTGCTGGCGGCCATCGACGAGAATCCCCTGCTGTGCGGCGTGACCCTCAGCGGCGGCGAACCGTTCGCGCAGGCGGGCGCGTTTGCCCAGTTGGCACGAGCGGCGCACGAGCGCGGGCTGGACGTGTTTTGCTACAGCGGCTATGCCTTCGAAACATTGCGTGCGGGACGTGATTGGTTGCCACTCCTGCGTGAAGTGGACACACTGGTGGACGGGCCGTTTCTCTTGCCCGAAAAAACGCTCACTCTCCCCTTCCGCGGCTCGCGCAACCAGCGACTGATTGACGTGCCCGCGTCCCTCGCGGCAGAACAAGTTGTACCGCGCACACTTGATGCGCCGAATGTTGCGTTTGATTCGCCCCATCGAAACCGTTTTTCCTGACTGTAAAGACCACCACTTTACACGATTCATACAACAAAAAACACAAGCGTACAGGAGAAAAAATGTCCGTAAATTTTGACCACGTGCCCGATCGCACGGGCACAAACAGCCTGAAATTTGACTTTGCTGCCGAGCGCGGACGCCCCGACGGTCTGCTCTCCCTGTGGGTGGCGGACATGGATTTCCCCGCGCCACCTGAAGTTTTGGCGGCGGTGGAGCATTGCGTGCGCCACGGCATTTTCGGCTACACTGAACCCAAAGGCGACTACTATGCGGCACTGAGCGATTGGTTCGGCGCACGCTTTGGCTACCCCATAGAGCCCGAATGGGTCGTCAAAACGCCGGGGGTGGTGGTGGCGCTGGCGCTGGCTGTAAAGGCGTACACCTTGCCGGGCGATGCCGTCCTTGTCCAGCGGCCTGTGTACTACTGCCTGCCCGAAGTCATTGCCGACAACGAGCGCGTGGTGGTCAGCAGTGCCCTCGTGGAGCGGGGCGGTCGCTACGAAATGGACTTTGCCGACATGGAAAAGCAGATCGCCCTACACAACATCAAGCTCTTCCTGCTCTGCAGTCCTCACAACCCCGTGGGGCGCGTGTGGACGCGCACGGAGCTCCTGCGCGTGGCGGAAATCTGTGAGAAGCACGACGTCATCGTCGTCAGCGACGAAATCCACGCGGACTTTGCGTTCGCCCACCCGCACACGCTTTTCTCCACCCTCTCCCCTGCCACGGCGATGCGCACGGTGCTGTGCACTTCGGCGGCCAAATCCTTCAACATTGCGGGGCTGCAGTGCTCCAACATCGTCATCGAAAACCCCGATCTACGCGCGAAATTCAAGCACCAAGTGGATGCCATGGGCTACAGTCAGCTGAACACCTTGGGGCTGGCCGCCACGCAGGCCGCATATGCGCACGGTGCGCCTTGGCTGGACGCAGTGCGGACGTATATCGTGGAAAACATCACGTTTTTGCGCGAGTTTTTGGCGCGAGAACTCCCGCAAGTGCGCCTAGTAGAACCCGAAGGGACATACTTGGCGTGGCTGGATTTTCGTGCATTGGGCTTTGCGGATTCCCGCAGTCTCAACGAGTTCATCGTGCAAAAAGCGCGGCTGTGGATTGATGCGGGCACGCTGTTTGGCCCAGAGGGACTGGGCTTTCAGCGCATCAACGTGGCCTGCCCACGGGCATACCTGACGCAGGCACTGGAACGTCTGCGCGAGGCGGTCAACGCAAGGTAAAGATCCCGTGCGCTACAAACAAATTTTGGCATTTTTCCAAAAACTCACCCGCTACTGGGTGGGTTTTTCCGCATTTCGCGCTATTTATGAAACGAGTGCCCATAAAGGAGTGCGTCATGACACAAGCCGAAACCGTTTTTTGCCGCCTATTTGCCGAGAGCCGCGACCTGCGCAGCGCGGCGGTCAAGGCGGGAATTGACAGCGATGCCCACAGCGGCGGCGTGCCTTTGCCGCCCGAATCGGCAGGCTACGCGCTGCTGGCGCGGGCGGATATTCGCCGCGAAATCACCCGCTGGGAGAAGTTCCGGCAGGCGCAGCAATCGGAGCTTCTCGCGGGGGTGCGGCGGCTGGCATTCGGCTCTGTGACCGATGCGGTGCGTTTGGTGCTGGGCACAGAAGTACCCAGCGCGGCGGAGATTGAGCGGATGGATTTGTTCAACGTCAGCGAAATCAAACGCCCCCGCGAAGGTGCGCTGGAGATCAAGTTTTTCGACAGACTCAAGGCACTGGAACTGCTCTCCACGCTGCGCACGGCGGACGACGCGGGTGCGCTGAGCGGATTCTTGAAGGCGATGACCGCCAGCGCGAAAGAAGTCGAGTAAAGCGATAGACCTTGTCGCTTCTTGTCGAGCTGCAACAAAAAGCAAGCCTTGGGTTAATCCCCATAAAACAGTTTACGAAAACCAAATAAATCAAATTGCAATTGAGCATAGTCAAAAGCCTAGTTATCTGGGCGCTCCCTCGCGGAGCGCCCAATTCCCAAATATCAAGCAAAA